>JACDHS010000037.1 GCA_013820875.1 Verrucomicrobiota bacterium
GGCCAACGAGGTGTCCAAAACAGAACGAAAAAGTAGGTAGGTTGGCCAACGAGGTGTCCAAAACAGAACGAAAAAGTAGGTAGGTTGGCCAACGAGGTGTCCAAAACAGAACAAAAAAGTAGCAGGGTTGGCCCCAGGTTTATCGGTAAAGGTCACTGGTTGAAGATCAAAGACATCTGCTCAGATCCCCATTCATACTTATTTGATGCGTCAGCCCTGAACCATTTTTAGGCGGCAGAATAGCCTCAACTTTTCTCCGCCCACTGGCACGTCACCTCATGGCGGTAATCAAACATCCTTTGGAGCTTCGGAATGATCAGGAGAGGTGCAGCTATGCGACCGAGGATCGAAAAGGGTGGTGTGTATTCAATTTCGTCCCGGAGGATTGCGCCGCCGGGGTGAAGAAGGATGAGATGCTGATGTCGCCAACTCGCGAATGGGCCGGAGATCTGCACGTCCTCGAACAGGCGCGGCGGATCGTATTTGGTGTGTTCGGCGACCCAGCGCAATCGAATGATCCCGAAAATCTTTTGCTCGACGATGGCGCGAGAACCGATCGTGGAGATGTCTGCTTTCTGGATGATTTTAAGATTCTCCCAGGGTGGAAGCAGTCGCTCAAACGCATCGGGCAATTCGTGAAACGCGAACACGCGCTCCGGGGCGGCTCGGATGATGGATTCTTTTACGAATTGCATAAGACGTTGAAACTCACTGCCCCGGACCGCGAGTCTGTGACTCGCAGCAATATACGGACGTGCAGCACGTGGGCGAACCATTTACCGGAGAGGCGAACCAGAGCTTCAACCCAAATCCGGCAGTTACTTAACCGCTCCTGACGTCGGCTGCTACCAGCTTTTGGTTGGTCGCCCACTTCGTTTTACCGCAGCAGCGCAATGGTGGAGCAGGCAAGGTTCATTCGGGCGCTTGCACGAGCTTGTATCGGAATTTCACAAACCCGCGCGGTTCGTCGGATACTTGCAGGAGTTGAAGAACGCCGAGATTTCCTTCGCGCGTGCGAAAGGCGAATGTTTTGGATAAATCAGAGACAGTGGTCAGTGTGTTTGCGCTGACAACGGCCTGTAGCCTGTCGTTTCCAGGAGAGGGAAATTTCATATTGTGAAACGCGGTTTTCGCCTCCCTGTTATTCACCGCTCTTTCGATGGATTGGGCGGTTCCGTTTTCCCATTCCGAATCGGGCACGCGCGTGACGCTCATTCCAAACCAGCGGAGTCCACGAACTTGTTCTGACGTATCGGCGACAGCGTCCACGCCGTCACTGACGGCCCAACTCCAAATGTTGGAGTACACATCAGCCTTCCAGGGTTCCTTCACGTCAACCGCCGCTGGCGGGGTCAAGACTGCGCCCGTGTCAAAATCAATGAAGGCATTGGTGCGTGTCGTCGATGGACTTTGCAGCGTGCGTTCAATGACCGGGCCAAAAATCATGATTTTCGGAGTGTTGAAAAGTTTGTAGCGGTAAAGCTGTCCATTACTGTTGTGATCAACCTCGCTCAGAAGCACGAATTCCAGAAAAACGGCTGCCTCCGGCGCATGAGAAGAAATCGGAAGGTTCACGTAAAGACCGCTTTCGATTGCACCGCTCTCCTGCAGAACGATTTTGATGTTGATGCGATCGTTCACCACGCGCAGCGGTTTGAGGCTGCGAATGGTTTCACCCCAAAACTTTTCGGGAATGTCGTCGTTTGTGCGGTGGTTCTGCGGCAGATTCGCCAGGCTCCGGAACGCGTGATGCGCTTCTTCCACGATGGCGACGCGTTGGGACGCCGTCAGATTTGGAATTGAGCTTTGCGGCGCTGAAGTGCTTTCCGGTGCAGCGTTGGGTTTCAGCGAAATTCCTTTGATCTCGCCGCGCTCCCAGTGTGCGCGTTCGATCACGTATTCCTTCACATCAGCAGGCTTGAAATCTCCGGGATGAATGATTGCAAAACCTTTGGCGGGATTGCCTCGAAGAGGGCCAGAATGAAAATCAACTTCCCGTGTTTTGCCATTCTGAAACTTTGCGATCAGGCGTATGCTGTAAATCTCTCGATCCACGTTGTGCATCACTTCGAATTGATGATCGTTCCGCTTTTCCGGGATGGCGGGCGTGCTACAAACGACCATGACGCCGCTGACCAGTTCCCGTGTTCGCTTTCCGTCATAAACAGCAATGGCTTCCCATGGACCTCGGGCGACTTTGACCTGGTAATTGACCGAACCGGGTACCCGGTCGAAACAAATCAGATGTGCTGAAGCCGTTTTGCCCGATTCCAAGTCGCGGATGGTGGGTGAAAATTCAATGTCTGATGGCCGCGGATTCCAATCATTGCCGATAGCCATGGCCACATCCTTAGGCCAATCCTCCGGCCGTTGTCGTTGAACATAGATCAGGAACTCGTTCGTCGGATTTACGGTGACGGTTGGTCCTCGCGTGGGGCCCAATTCCGGCAGTTTCACAATCTCAAAAGGAGGTGCGGGAAAGGGAGTGCCGTCTGGTTTCCACCAGAAATTTGTTTCCCGTGGATTGCGGCAAATCGCAACGACTTCAAAAGAAACACCATTCGTGAGAGTAACTTTGTATTCGCCCGCATTGCCCGGCTTCTCAGCATTGCCGTTCAAGCGATCCACCCATTCCTGGGGATATGCCCCTCGAACCGCGTGGATAAGCGTTTTTGCTTTTTCGATATTTCCGTCGCGCAATGTCGCGCCAAGCTCACCAAGTTTCTTTACCACTTCATCAGGCAAGGAAAGCTCCGTTCCGCCGAACTGAGCTGTGTATTTCTTCTCGCTTTCGATCAACCTTGGGAGCCATTGAATACCCTTCCCCGGACCAGAGCCATGAAGCGTGGTTTGCAGGGCATCCAGATAAGAATCCAATCCGTTTCGAAGGAGCGCCCGGGCTTCGCTGGATTCCTGCGGTTGCACTCCACCCGTTGGATCATCCGACTCGATCCGAATCTGCACGCGCGTTCCCTCTCCGGGATTGAGCGCCACGTCGCGGAACTCGACCCAATGGATCGGGCGAACTTCGAACTGAATCGATGCTCCAACTATGGCTGACAAACCGGGGAACTCCCAAAGTTCCATATTCTGCGAGCCGCTTTTCTTACTGTCCAACCGGCGACCCACAACCCAGTTCTGCTGCTGACTGCGGCGGGTGAACTTACGCTTAAGCCGCTCGATAGCCGTATCCTTTGACTGATACGGAAATGCGATCAACCGGATATCACAGTCTCGAAGGTCATGTGCCAGATGCACGGCGGCGGTTCCCTTTCGATCAAACACCTCGTCGGTCGTGAAATTACCGAAAGCAGTCTCCCCCTTGGAACCCCATCTTTTTCCAAGTTCCGGTCCGGAAATAAAAGGCCCATGGGAAATGGCAACCCTGACAGTTGCGGATTTTTGTTCTGGAGGAAAGGCGCGGATCAACCCGATCCAGTCGTCGCCGTTCTTCTGTTTCGGGATGATTGCAAAAGATCCGATTGCGTCCTGTTCACCGTCAAAATCCATGTCGGCGATTCTCGAAGGTTCCGTCGAATCACCGTTTGGCACTCGAACCACAACACCCATCAGTTGCTTTCCCGAGGGCACGCTGGATTGGAGCCATACATCGCCGAGCGCGAATAACCGGTCTGCTGCCTGCTCCAGCCCCGATCCATCCTGGTTCCATGCCTTGTTTTGATCTACGAAGATTCGAGTGCCCTGCTGATCAGTGGCGAACAACGTCAATTCGGCTTCCGGCTTTTCGACGCGCACTTGCTGACTTGCGGTTCTTTGGATCAGCTTGTAACGAATCTTCACACCAGGAAGCATCGTGTTCGTGATGCCGGGGGCATAACGATCCTCCATCATTTGCACGATGCCGATGCTTCCCTCACGGGTTTTGAAACCAAATGTCCTGCTGCTGCTATCTGTGAAGGAATCCGAAGTCGGTGCCTGGTCGAGAATTCTTTGGCGAAGTTTGTCCGGCGAAAGAGTGTCCCAGTTTTTCTTCTCCAATTTCACCAGCATGAGATCCTTGCTCATCAGAGCATGATTTCCGTTGACCACATCAATCCCATGCTCGCGCATCCATGGACCCGATTCTTCGCTATTAAACCAGTCGTAACGCGTTTGGTCCCTATCTCCGAGCGGTTGCGGCAGAGGCAATTGCCTCTGCTTGCCTGTATCGAAATCAATCCCGCTTTCGACGACTAGTTCAATCACCGGGCTGAAAGAGGCTGCTGTAGGAGATTGCGAAGTACTGGCACGCGTTCGCGTTTGTACATTCGCGACCATTAGAATGACGGTGATGAGAATCACGCCGCCGAGAGAAACGACACCAAGCCCCACAGCCCATCGTGGAACTGCGATCAATCCAGGTGCGGGCGGCTGATTCGTTGCCTTGTCTAAAGGATTGTTGGCCGTGCGGAGGATTGCGATGATTAGAACCAGCGCCCCCACCGCCGCGATCACTAAACACAAATAGCTAAAACTGCGGCTCAATAAATCGTCCGTGAAGCCATGGATACCGAGGAATAATGGCAGGGCGACAAAGAGGAACGCCGCCCAAATCCCGGTGGTGACCGCTTTGCGCGAATAAAGAGTCGCGCTTGAAAATGTCGTTCCTTTCGGTGGAGCGGCAGGTTTTCGGTTCGACTCAAACGCCTCGCGCACTTCTCGACGGGAAAGGACAATCAGCGACCAGATGCCAAATGGCAATCCGATCAGAAAACCGGGCGGTGTAACTATCGCCAGGATGCTTGCGGCAACACATAGCCCATAGCTTCGCAGTTGCATCATGGACCGTGCGCCCCAGAACACGAATGCGCCGATAACGGAAAAGAGCAATGGCAGGACGAATGCTATGCCGGCTGTAATGCCAGGATCAGGGCTGCGGAAGAACGCCGATCCGATAACAAGCATGAAAAGAACCAGCGGCAGGAGGTTGATTACTCCCGCAATGAGTAATCCAATGGCCGGCACTTTCACGCTGCTCCGCCCGGCATGAATCACCTTCTCATCCGGTGGCGGCGAACCCTTCTCCTGGATTGGTGGCACACTCGCCGACGGTGAACTCGCAATCGTCTCCACCTGCGTCTTCATTACGCTGGCTTGTTGATAGCGCAACTCTGGTTTCTTTTCCAAAGCGCGCAAAACGATTTCATCCAGGCGCACGTCGATGTGAACTTTGGTTGAAGGCGCTTCAATCTGTTTGCCGGGTAATTCGCCGGTGAGCATTTGATAAAACACAACTCCCAGCGCGTAGATGTCGGCGCGATGATCGACTTCCAGCGGGCGATCTTTTTGCTCTGGAGCCATGTATTGCGGTGTGCCCATGACTTTGCCGGCTTCGGTGAGTTCGGAGGTAGGGCGCGTCACTCCGTCTTCGTTTTGCGCATGCTCGGCGCGCACGGAGTGACGCGCCCTACCTTCCATTCTGACCAGTTTCGCCAAACCGAAGTCGGCGACCTTCACACGCCCACGTCGATCCATCAGAATGTTTTCCGGTTTGATGTCGCGATGCACGATGCCGCTGTCGTGCGCGAATTGCAGCGCATCGCAGATTTGCGGAACGATGGCCAGTGCTTCACGCGATGCGACACGACCGGTTTCCAGCAATTGCCGCAGGTTCACGCCGTCCACGAATTCCATCAGGAAATAATAAAGGCCATCCGCGCGACCGGAGTCGTAGATCGTCACAATATTCGGATGATTCAATTTCGCCAGCGCTTTGGCTTCGCGGGAAAAACGTTCGGCAAATGCAGGATCATCACCAATTCCGGGCGGAAGAATTTTCAGCGCGACAATGCGGTCGAGTTGCTTTTGGCGCGCTTTGTAAACCGCACCCATGCCGCCGCGACCGAGCAATTCAAAAATTTCGAGCTGCGGAAATTTTGCGGCGAGTTCTTCAGGGGTGGGCGGAATGAAGGCGGCAGTTTTTGGCGACGGATCGTTCGGATTCATTTCCGTGCCGGTCGGGAAACCCGCTTTGAGCAGACATTCCTGGCAAAGTCCCTTGGGCGCGCTGGGAGCGAGCGGTTTTCCACAGCTTGGACATATCGGTGTCGTATTCATTCTACCCGTTACTTCCAGAAAACCGGACGCAGGTTACGCTCAATTGTAAAAAATTTTCATTGGCTGAAAATTCATCCACCCGTCATCGCTTTGAACAGATAACCCATTTCTTCTTTCACTTCGTCTGGCGAGGCGACGGTGCTGGCAATTTCCGCCTGCAACAATTCGCGATACCGCTTGCGCAATCGATGCACCGCCGTTTTCACCGAGCCTTCGTTCATATTCAACTGCGTGGCCAACTCCGCGTAAGGTTGTGATTCGCGCGAGCCAGCCAGGGTTTGTTTTAGCACATCGAAGATTTGCGTTTTGTTTTCGCAGCGGAATTCGTTCTCCAGTTGAGTCAACACTTTATCCAGCAATGCGGTGGCCCATTCTTTGTCGAAAGCTTTGTCCGGTGTCGTCGGATCGGCTGGCTCCAGATCGAACCGCTCTTCCGCCGCTGCGGCATCAAGCGACAAAGTCTGCCGTCCGCCGCCGCGTTTTTGGGTCTGCAATTTCGCCCATTGTTTTGCGAGGAAATGATTCATTGCGCCGAGCATGAATGAACGAAATCGTCCTCGCTCTGGATCAACATTCAGGAGCGATTCGCGTTCGAGCAGGCACTCAAAGAAAGCCTGCGTGAGGTCCTGTGCGTCGTGAGCCGAGTGGCCGCGACGACGCACGTAGGCATAAAGCGGATACCAATAAGTCTGGCACAATTTTTCCAAGGCAACATGGGCGCGTGTCGTATCGTTGCGCGCGGCTTTGAGCACAACGCTCCAATGCGTGGTCGCAAAATAATTTCGCGGTTTGGCAGGTTCACCGGAAGATGTGAGGCTCGTTGGCACAAGGCGATTTTACATTCTGCTGTTGAAAAGCCCATTCGGAAAAATGAGCGATGCAGCGCAATGGTTGAGTAGGCGGGTTCACTCGGGCGGTTGCACCGGCATGTAGCCCTTTTCTCCGGGTGCCAATGCGGCTATTCGGAATGCGGGATGAAAACCGGGCTTCATGATCTCGAATTCTGCATGGATATCCGCCGTGTTGGGGATCGCTGTCGCAGCGATACCGGTCTGCTTGGCGTGCATGAAGTGGATGCGGGTCTGTGCGCCTGTTTTGTCCAAAAGAATCGGTTCATTGATGCCCGGCAACGGACGCTTGTTCGGCGAATACATTTTCGCATTGAAGGCGAACCCCCCTTCTTCACGATGAAAAATCGTATTTTTGTCCGAATCTACAAGATCGAGAATCCAACGATCGGGAAGATAAGCATGGAAACGAATAACAAATCCCAGGTCACGATCAGGCGCGGTTTGGAAGAGAAGATCCTTAGCAGCCTGCGTTTTGCCACCGTAGCCATCTGACTGGTAAATCCGCATGAGTAACGGCGAATTCCTTGGAACAATGACCCTCTGCTCGCTCGTAAAGAGAGTGCCAGGCGGGGCAGGGCGGCGTGGTGAACCGGGTTCATGCCGAACATGTGCCAACAGAATATAGATCCATCCATCGCGATGTTTGAGATGGGCGACCTCGAGGTTGGCTCCTTCGCTCAATTCCTGCCATTTCCTCGTTTTCCTCTCGATCTCTTTCACTGCCGCCTTAATTTCAGATTCGGTAAACTCCGGTGGCAATCGCCACTCCAGCACATTGTTGTCGCCGACACCCACCCATCTCCTCTGATTGCCATCTGTCATCAAAAACTCCAATGCGGGACCTTCGCTGTTTGGGCCAGGGATCAGAGTTTGGCTTAACTCAAAGCCGAGGCCGTAATTTTTGTCGCGTTCGAAATGCAGCAGGATACGACGCGATCCCTTCGGAACTTCTGCTCTGAGGAGTTTGAAATCAATCTGCGTCTTGACCGGCGGCGAGCTTCGTGAGTCCTCAATGACTGCTTTCTTAACCAGCTTGTAACGAATCTTGGTTTGCCGGAGTCCCTTGGTGAAGCTGCTGATTTGAAGCAGTCCCACTTGGCCCTGCGCCGTCTGAACGGCCAGCATGATGGGCCACATGGGTTCCTCCGTCAACCAGTAGTGTCGTGCGTCTGACTCAGTGTGGTAACTAATTCGATCCAATCCCGACTTCAGATGCGCCACAACGTCCTTTACTGTGGCCGCCTCCCAATCTTCGGCTGGGAAATCCGCCAATTTCACGATGTTGGTGCCCAGCATGAGGCGATGATTTGCGCGCAGATCAGGAACCAAATCCGCGCCGACTCTGTTCATCCATGCGACAATCCCGGCCCATTCATACTCCGATTGTGGCCGGGAGAAGAGCATGCCGCTGCTCAGTTGCAGGCCTTCCTGACCGTGCCTTGATGCGATTTCATTGACCACTCGCTCGATCACCGGGCCGAAACTGTTGCCATCAGTGACGGGCGAGATACGATTGTTCAGTGCCGTTGGGTAAGTATTGATTCCAGCGCCACTACTGGACATTTGAGAAGCCGCCCCTAAATTCTCTGCCTTTGCGAATCTCTCTTCTCGCGTGTAGATCGAGAAGCGCAAAAAAGCAAACTCACCACTGCCCTCAACTGTCCAATGCTCCTGATCTTGCCGGCGAATCTGAATGGAAGCAGGAAACTTTTTCCGTACACGCTCCATTAAATCATTTTCCCCGGTAGTTTTTAATTTTGTGCCAAACACCTCTGCAGGCCGAACCCCGCCCAATGGGTGTGGGGTGTCCGAATCGAGCGACGCGAATTCGAATTCGCATTTAGCACGCGCCAGATTGGGGGAGACGTTGACCACCAGACCATGCACCGTCCATCCCGCTTCGTGCAAACGATTTTCAATTTCATTGCGAAGCTTTTCCTCCACTCTGATCACGGTTTCTGGAGAGACTCGCCTGAATGACTTTTCCAAAAACAGATACGCGACAACCACGGTTCCCAGAATCAGAACCAACCCTGCCAGCGACGCCCATTTCCTGCCTCCACGATCTTCCCGGGCGAGCGCAGATGAGACGAGGCCGCTGCTCATTTCACGTCGGCTGCCACCCGAATTTGGATCTACGGTCGGTTGCGTCGGCGCACGCCAGACGTAGCGGACGATCAGCAAGTGAAGACCAAGCGCAATTGCCGGGACAGTAATCAGCCGTCCCAGAAACCAGATGACCTCGCCCTGGCGCAGATCGGAGAAGTAACCCCAGACAGCAGCGATCAGAATACTGGCGGTGACCACGAGCACTCGTGAAACAGGATCACCGAATGACGGCGTCTGCCCGTGCGGATGAGAATGGGCGAGAACGGGCTTACCTCCAGCGCCTCCAGAAGTTGCAACAACCGTCTCCACCTGTGTTTTGAGCACGCTGGCTTGTTGATAGCGCAACTCTGGTTTGCTTTCCAAAGCGCGCAAAACGATTTCATCCAGGCGCACGTCGATGTGAACTTTGGTTGAAGGCGCTTCAATCTGTTTGCCGGGTAATTCGCCGGTGAGCATCTGATAAAAGACAACGCCCAGCGCGTAGATGTCGGCGCGATGATCGACTTCCAGCGGGCGATCTTTTTGCTCTGGAGCCATGTATTGCGGTGTGCCCATGACTTTGCCCGCTTCGGTGAGTTCAGAGGTAGGGCGCGTCACTCCGTCTTCGTTTTGCGCATGCTCGGCGCGCACGGAGTGACGCGCCCTACCTTCCATTCTGACCAGTTTCGCCAAACCGAAATCGGCGACCTTCACTTTGCCCCGTCGATCCATCAGAATATTTTCCGGTTTAATGTCGCGATGGACGATGCCGTGATCGTGCGCGAATTGCAGCGCATCACAAATTTGTGGAACAATGGCGAGTGCTTCGCGGGACGCAACGCGACCGGTATCGAGCAGTTGTCGCAAATTCACGCCATCGACGAATTCCATCAGGAAAAAGAAAAGACCACTCGTTTCGCCAAATTCGTAGAGCGTCACGATGTTCGGATGATTCAGCTTCGCCAGAGCTTTCGCTTCCCGCGTGAAACGTTCTGCAAATGAAGCCTGATTACCAATGTCCGGCGGGAGAATTTTCAACGCGACAATTCGGTCGAGTCGTTTCTGCCGCGCTTTGTAAACCGCCCCCATTCCACCGCGTCCGAGCAGTTCAATGATTTCAAGCTGCGGAAATTTTACCGCAAGCTCTTCAGGAGTCGGCGGGACAAATGAAGATGCTTTCGGTTTGGACGGGTCATCCGCGTCGGACTGGTCGCCGGTTGGAAACGCGCCTTTGAGCATGCACTCGGGACAGAGACCATGAAGCGCGTTGACTTCGACGGGCTTCCCACAGATTGGACATGAGTTTTCGTTTGCCATATTTCTTCCTTCACCCGTTACAAAGGAGGAATGGCTGAAAGGTTACAGGGCATTTGAATTTTATTTTAATCTGCCAGCGCGCGAAGCAGAGAGCGAAGTTCATCTTCAATTTCGTCTGGAGTCGCGACCGTTTCCGCAATTCGTTCCCGCAGTCGCTTGCGATAACATTGTCGAATTCGATGAACCGCCACTTTCACCGCGCCCTCGTTCATGCCCAGCCGTTTTGCAAGATCGGCATAAGGAACCTGGCTGCGCTCTCCCATCAACGAAAAACGCAGCGCCTCGAACAATTCGGCTTTTCCTTCCTGCGCGTAATCGTTCCGAAGATCATCGTAAACCTGCTCCAGCAAAGTCATCGCCCAGCGTTTCTCGAACAATTTCTCCGGGCTGAGCGCGTCGGCGGGTTGTTGCCGGTAGCGGGTTTCGGCAGAAGCGAGGTCCAACGGAATGAGAATTCCGCCATCGCGTTTTTGTGCACGGACCTTGTCCCATTCGTCCGACATAAAATGATTCATCGAAGCCAGCAGAAATGAGCGGAATTTGCCTTTATCACGATCGACCTGGGCCAACGCATTGCGTCGCAACAGCGCGAAGAAAAACCCCTGGGTCAAATCCTGCGCATCCTCGACGTTGCACCCTCGCCGACGCGCATAAGCGTAGAGCGGATACCAATATGTTTTGCACAGTTTCTCCAGCGCAAGATGGGCGCGATCGGTGTCGTGCCTTCCGGCGGTCAGCACCACGCTCCAATGTGTTGTGACGAAATAATTCAGCGGTTTGCTCCGTTCAGTGGAGGTTGTGATGGTTGTTGCCACGTGGCGGAGTTTATCTTCTGCGATGGAAAATCCCATTCTGAAAATGGAAAGGCCTCGGAGAATCCATCATCAAGGGTCCAGCGCAGAAACAGGTTTCTTAGCCAATCCGACGAACGTTGCCCAGTTACGCGGGCGGGTTCGCAATTCGAACCGCTCGATTTCTTCTGCTTCCATGTTGACCCATCCGACCAGGATCCAACGCTCGTTAGGATTCGATGGAATATCTGTCGGTGCATACGTGTACGCCACCGCAGTTTCTTCGCCTTTCTTGCCGACCGCCACCAAAGCGGCTTCGGTCTCAGATCCTCCCAGCAACCAGAAACGAATTTCAGTCTGCCCCTTGGACACGAATTTCGGATCACGAGCGCGAATTGTTTTCACCGATTCAATGCGGCAGGACACGTCGGCAGAATTCAGGAAACCTGGCTCCGGCGACCCTTTTCCATCGAGGCCTGTTTGCCATTCGCCCACACCAAATCCAATCCTTGCCCAAGCCGGATTATTCGTCGTGGATATGCCAACAGCAGTTAAATAAGGAATTGCAATTACTTCACCGACAGGCCCAATTTTGGCACTCGGTGGGGTCGCACCGGGATGAATTATTTCAAAGACGCAGAGCAAATGGCTGTCCGGCCAGTTCTGACGAAAGTTTTCGCGGAAACGCTGCCAGTCAGGTTTATCGGGCAAGGATTCACCCTGCGGAGTCCACCATGCAGTTCCGTCGCCGACCGCGTAAAGGCGCACCGAACCACCATGCGGCAACATGACTTTGTTTTCATTCGTGGAACCTCTATCGCACCAGACGTAAACCGGGTTTGAAGCAGAACCTTTTTGATTGGGAGAAACTGGTTGCGGCAACAATTTCGCCGCCTGAACCGAAGCCGGCTTCTCTGCCACTGTCGAAGGCAGTTTTTTAAAAAGAAGTTTCAGTCCAATTTGATCACCGCCACCGGCGAGCAAATGTCCGGTGAACCGCAACAGGCCGCGGGTGCCATCAGCAGTCGTAAATAGAAATGTGTGATCAGGATGGGTGGCGCGTCCTTTGAGTTGGTGTTCGATCAACTCAATGTCCACATCGATGAATTGAAGGGCTTCGCCGCGCTCCGGTTTCAGTTCGCTCCAATCCGATTCCTTCGTGTTTCGCCAAATCTCAGCAGGAACCCGGACGAGCTTCAATTCATTGTCCACTGGAATGAGTAAACGCCAGGGTTGAAGACCGTTTCCCATCACCATCAGGTCAATGCCTTTTTCTTTCAGCCAATTCTCTTTTTGAGTGCGCGTCCAACCACCACCTTCACGTCCAAGATCGAATTCACGCGGTGCTTCGATGACACCGTTCTTTTCAAAGTCGAGGAACCGGATTTTCGAGCCGCGACGGTCCACCGATTCGACGTTCAACTCGACGAAGGAACCATCAGGCAGGATGCCGGCAAAGTCCGGCAAAGGTTTCGATTCTTTGCGACGGAGCGAAGAATATTCTGCCGTTTCGTTCCTGGAGGATATTGTCGCGTTCGCAGTCGCATCGCTAATACCGATGGCGGTCGTTTGGCCTGGCTCTAACGCAACATTCCGGAAGGTCATCCATTGATACTTTCGCCGTTGCAGTTCAAATGCTGTGATCTCAGAGAAATCACGTTCGGAAATCAAAGTGAGCCCGTGATTCAGACCAGTAACCCCATCGCCGCGAGTGGCCTGAAGCAGCATGAGTGCTCCGCTTCCTTTTACTCCGACTACGCGCGTTTCCCACTCCTCCTTTCTCGACAAACTGAATGAAACCGCGAACTCTGCTGCAGATTTGGCGCGCACCGCTTCAAATTCGATTTCCCAGACGCCGTCGTCGCGGGACATCTTTGCGCTGCCGTTCAACTTATTCGTCGCGACCGTAACAGCCCTGACGGTTTCCCATTCTCCGTCGGCTACTCCCAATTGAACATTCACTCGCTGCAACCCAGGAGGACAACCGATCGCCTGGACGAAGAATCTCGCACCGCCAGCCTTGGTATCTTTTCCAAAAAACGCCGCTCCCATCCCACCGACAGAGTCCGGTTCAAATCGAGTAACGGGAAGCGACGCAGTTTCCATCAAACTATGAATCCGAAATGCAATTTCCTTCATCACCTTTCCAGCAGCCCGACTTTGTCCGTCGCGGAAAGGAAATACCTCATCAGCCGGAGCGCCGCTCGGCAACCACGCCGGCCCGTTAGTGGAAGGATGCGGCGCCAAGCCGACCAATTCGACTGTGCCGCCATCAAAATTTGCGGTGAACGGAGCCGCAGTGATCATGCGAATTTCGCCGCTGATTGGAGCCTTCGACAGCGTGGAAACTCGGGTATTGAAAATGACTTTTCCGATGATGTCGCTCGCGGGAATTTCTTTGGGATCTTCGCCCCGCCGTTCGATCAACACTCGATCACGCACTCGCTTTGGAACTGGATCACCTGGGCGAGTTGGCAGATCACCGTCGTAGATCTCCCCGGCCACGCGGCCCAGCATACTCGTCTGTCCACTTTTATAGACCACAACATCGCCAGCCTCGAACGAATGCGTCAGTTTGAAAACCAAAACTCTGCTGCCGCGCGGTATTTCGGGACTAACAGCGTCATTGGTTGCGAAATAAAATCCCAAGACAAATGTTCGGAGCAAAAGCGCGATGAACAGGGCCACGACTAAACTTCGGAGTGCGGTTCGCCATGTTTTGGATTTTGTGGGCGCAGGAATTTTTTCCAATGACGCTGAAGCGGGAAATGCCAGAAAGCCTAACGCCGCCGTTACCAGCGCCAGAATGCAAACCAGAAACACGCCGAAGAACAACTCGTGCGGTTTCAAATCAAACTGCGTCAGTTTCCAGATGCCGATGGCAAAGAAAAAAATCGCGGCAGCGAAAAGGATCATCTGTATCCAGCGTCTGCCGGTTATTTGGCTCACGAGTTCGCGTTGCAGCGGATTTCCTTTCGGACACGTTGCCGAAGCGCTGAAAAGAATCCACGCGGAGATCGGAAGCAATATTGCCCCAACGAAAATCGTGATTACGAAAATTGCTTCCTTCAACTGAGGATTCCATCCATTTGTGTCACTGGCAGCCGCATCCAAAAAGAAAATTGCGAATCCTCCAACCATCAAGGCCATAACCGACGTTGCGATTGCGGCGGAGCGAAACCAAATCGTTCCCGCCGGTTTGCCTTCTGGCGTGATTTTCTGCCAGCGACTAATGGGTTTGCGAAGCGCCATCGCGACAAATGGGAGCGCCAACAGCAAAATCCAAAAAAGCGCGATCTCCCCTCGCGGACCAGCTCTGAGAGATTGCACTGCAAGCAAACCAACAGTCATGCCGCCGAAGAAAAAGAGGGAACACAATGCCGCAATGATTTTTCCTGCGCTTTGAGACGACCGTTCTGCCGAAGTATGAACCTCCTGCGGCGACTCTCCCGCAATGGATTCCACTTTCGTCTTCAACACGCTGGCTTGTTGATAGCGTAACTCGGGTTTGCTTTCCAAAGCGCGCAAAACGATTTCATCCAGGCGCACGTCGATGTGAACTTTGGTTGAAGGCGCTTCAATCTGTTTGCCGGGTAATTCGCCGGTGAGCATTTGATAAAACACAACTCCCAGCGCGTAGATGTCGGCGCGATGATCGACTTCCAGCGGGTGATCTTTTTGCTCTGGAGCCATGTATTGCGGTGTGCCCATGACTTTGCCGGCTTCGGTGAGTTCGGAGGTAGGGCGCGTCACTCCGTCTTCGTTTTGCGCATGCTCGGCGCGCTCGGAGTGACGCGCCCTACCTTCAACACCCACAATTTTCGCCAAACCGAAGTCCGCGACCTTCACGCGACCACGACGATCCATCAGAATATTTTCCGGTTTGATGTCGCGATGGACGATGCCGTGATCGTGCGCGAATTGCAGCGCATCACAAATTTGTGGAACAATGGCTAGCGCTTCGCGTGAAGCGATGCGTCCCGTTTCGAGCAATTGACGCAGGTTCACGCCATCCACGTATTCCATGAGGAAAAAGAACAGCCCGTCGGCGCGCCCGAATTCAAAAAGCGTGACAATGTTGGGATGATGCAGCTTGCCCAGCGCTTTGGCTTCGCGGGTGAAACGTTCGGCGAATCCAGGATCATCGCCGATGCCGGGAGGAAGGATTTTCAGCGCAACGATGCGGTCGAGTTCCTTTTGGCGCACCTTGTAAACTGCGCCCATTCCGCCGCGACCCAGTAATTCCAAGATCTCGAGTTGCGGAAACTTGTCTGCCAGTTCCGCAGGCGTAGGGGGCTGCTTAAGAACTCTTGTGCCATGCTGCCCAGCTTCATCACTGAACTCGGTTTGCGTGGCCATGTTCATCGCCATGATGCAGCGGGGACAGAGTCCAGCAGGCGCATTCGCCAGCAACGGCGCGCCGCACTGCGGACACTTTTGAGAATCTGTCGTCATGCCGATTACTTACCGGTCGCCAGAGGATTGTTACATCGCGGCAGGTGGTTATCGAGAAAAGTCAGTGGCCCCGATTCACAAAGATCCCTTTGGACACTTGGTTTTTCTTAACGGTTTGAGGCTCCTCTGGAGGCCAACGCAGCCACCAAATGCTGCAGAGGGGATTATGGGAGAATCATCGGGCGCGGCAATCAAGTAAATATGATAAACGGGGCGCTGATCGCCAGTAGAATCAAGGTGTAAATTGATAGAACTTTTCCGGTGCTCATGGTGGATTCCATAAGTCCGCAACGATTACTTTGCCATCCCGCGCAACTTGTCCAAAAAGTTCCGGTCGCTCTCGCCGAGTGTTTCCGCAAGTTTGTCGGGCTTCGGTTGACCAGTCCACCAGCGGATGATCTCCGGTTTGAATGACGGTTGGCCGTTCTGTTTATTCCACCATTCGCCCCACGCCTTCCAGTCCTCGCCGAAGTTCTGGCCAGTCATTCGGACGAGCGAAATCTGCGCCCACCAACGCGTATTGACGTTCCCGTGATATACGAGGTGAATCAACTCCGGCACACTCGCTTTGTCCCCGAGGATCCCAAGGGCGCGAATGGCCATCCAGCGGTCGCGATTATCTTTGTCGGCGCGGTCCAGGGCGATGGCGCGCAAAGGTTCAATCGCTTTTTTGGAACGCAACGCGGCGAGCGAATTAATTGCCGTATAATAGTCGCGATTGTGCGGGCCTTTCAACTGGTCGAGCAAACGGGTTTCCAGTTCCGCTCTTTCCTCTATGGATATTTGGTTGAAAGTTCGAGCATCGAAAAAGCCTCGAAATTGGCGGTCGGTCCACTCCAGGATGGCGCGTTGGTCATCATTCAATCGTTCCATTTTTGCGAGATCGATGATGTGATTCGCGATCACGGTAAATTGAAACGAGTGTTCTTCGTCGTGGCGGGCAAGTTCGCGTGCCATCTCCCAATTACCTTCCTCCAACGCCTGGCCCATTTTGGCGATGTCATCGAATAAGGTGGCAGAAAATTGGTAATCCGGATCTTTCATAACTGCGTTGAAATTCGTCAGTAAAGTCGACAAGCGACGAACATTGCTCCTGGCAGCCTCAAGGTTTTTTGCTTTAAACGTCGCGTCGAACCCTTGAAGGATATTTTCGATGTCATTGAAAAGCGCGACAGCCCGAGCATCATCCCGGACCGGGGCAGCAGGCGCCGTGCTGCCGGAAACAGAATCACCCTGCTTGCCAGCGGCATCTATATTCTTCCGCATTTCCGCAATGCCGTACGCAAGGTGCTCACTGAGAGAAGTCTCCGGTGGGGAATTGCGAATCAGGGAGTTGCGCCAGCCCTCTTCTGTCTTCAGAAAGAACAGGACCAGATGTTTTCCTGCGAGTTCCTTTGGGCCTGTGCATTTGACAGCCGCGTAGTTGCCATCCACCAGTGATTCACCCACCTGCAATCCAAAAGGTTTTCCGGTCAATTGCTGAAAACGTTCGCGCAACTCGAAAGCGAAATGCGGCAAGGCGTCGCGCCATCCTTTAATGCAATCGACCGACAACTCCTTGAGCACGTCATCCTCCTTGTCACGTATTGCAGCCAGCATTCGCAGAGCAAGGTCTTCCACAATCACGTTGTCACGGGTCGCACCAGCAGCGGCAGTGGCTCCGGTTGTGAAAAAGGTCAGCAGGTATGGCACTGCAGAACGCCCGTTCGCATCTTTGAAGTTCTTGAATTTATCGCTGTTCAACCAGATCGCGTAGAACTTCGCAGGTTCGAGTTTCACCGGCAGCACGCAGGTTCGCTGGTCGGACAAGTAGCGGGGTTTACCCATTGTCTCAGGGTAACTGCCTTCTCCCCAGGTGGACCATGACCAACTGCCGTCTTGCATCGGCTTGCTGTAGGTAACACTAATCTCCGTGAGTGTCGGATCGACATCCTTCGCACCTGCCACCGGAACGGTTTTCACCACGACAGGCGGTGCGGTTTCAAGAGTGACGCTTTCCGCCGTTACCAGTGTCGCGGAGGCGATGGTGATTGCGACGATAAATAGCCAACATATTTTTCTCATAGAACTCCCTTTGAATTGCTGCGGTTAAATTGATTTCATGGTGAGTCGAAGATCGGGCTTCTGTTCGCGCGGAAAGAAAAAGCGCGTGCTCATCAAAATAGGAACGAGCACAACGGCGTTGAGCAGTAAGACGACCAATCCTTTTTGAACGCTGTTGCCGAAAGCGACGACTGCGCCGCCGATAGAAAACACAATCAGCACCACGTAAGCCCATTTGTGCCCACGATATAAGCCGACGATCAGGGCCATGTTGCAGAGTGCGCCCACAAACAGGCCGCCCGAATTGCGGCTCACGGCCGCAATTATTTGCAGCAGAGTGATGAAAGTGAGCGCCCCGAGTGCGATCCACACTTCGAGAGGTTTGCCTGTCGCGACTACTTCCGTATTGAAGGACTCTGGAATATTTTGCTCTGACATAATTAAATTTTTTCGGTTGTGTTTAAGTTGATTCGCCTCGTGTTTGGCGCGTGCTGCGCAGTTCATTTGCGCGTTTCGAAAATCAGCAAATACGGCACGGCGACCTGGCCTTCATTATCGCGGAAATTCGTGATCTCACCTGAATTCAGCCAAATGCTGTAAACTTTGCCGGGCGTTAGCTTCACGGGAAGCACGCACGTCCGACCGTCAGCGAGATAACGCGGTGAGCCGGTCATCTTGGGAAACGTTTTATCGTCAAGTTTCACCCAGGACCAACTCCCATCCTGCATCGGTTCGCTGAAGGTGACGCGAAGTTCGTTCAGTGCCGGATCGATTTCGGAAGCACCAGACTCAGGCACAGTGCGGATGACTACAGGCGGAACAGTGCCAACAGCTTGAACAGTGGAAACAGAGAAAGGAACCGATCCCTCATTCAGAGCCTCGGTAACCGGCAAGGTCGCCGGTTTGCCCGGGTCACGTGCATTGAGACTCATCACTAAGGCAACTCCTCCCGCAACACCGAAGGCAGCCATCGCCACCAATGCTGCACCCCGAAAAGCGCGGCGTCCGAACCATAGGAATCCCACAATTAATGCAATTGTAGAAACGACCACCATGGCGACGGCGTTCCCCCACGCTGTGAGGAGGAGCAGCAGGATTATGGCGACTGAAGCGAAAACGCCTGACTCCGGCATCCTGAGGGTTCTGCCAGAAACCTGGGTCGGCGCTGCTTTAGGCTGCGACTGTGCTGGATGAGTTCCGGAATGCTCGGCGGAAAATTGTGCATCGGAAATGATTTTCTGAAGCGCCTCGGTTTCCCGCGTGTAAATTCTCACGCGCAGACCGCTCGACCGATACCATCCTGGCTCCGAGGCTTCTGAGATCGTTTCCAGGTAGCTTCCAAAAAATCCGCGCCCGACCGATACGCCCTTTAGGACGTCCACATTGGGTGCTTTGATATCTTGCGAGAACCAAATGCTGAAATCCTGGTAGAGCAAACGAAAGATACTCGACACCACGATCACGCGCCGGTCTGTCACATAAAACCCAGCGTCCCAAAATGGCGGAAACGAGAAGAAGAGTCGGTACCCTGGGATTGATTTGCTCGACATCGCCCAAAGCCACTTCTTGAAATGCAGCACACGCTCCCCCGGCAGCAGTGCTGGGTAAGGATTGAATCTGAATTGCAGGCCTGGTGTTTCGATAGGTGGTTTCGAATCGTCGGCGTCCCGCGAGGAACTAGTCGCATTGGGCTGCAGCGGTGCGCTGCCCGGAAGTTCCGGTAAACTGCCCCTGCTCAAGGTATACCTCCACCGTCGCGCAAGCAGCTCCGGCATGGCGACTCCGACCCGTTGCCCGTCTCGTAACTCCATGACGAACCCTTGCTTCCACCAGAGCCGGGTCCCGTTGAACCAGCGCACCTCCCTGATTAGGGCAATGTCCTCCAGATCCACCGTCAATGCCGAACCCTTGATCGGAATTAACTCCAGTCGATCCCGATGCAACACCGCCAGGCCTGGCGACTGCATCGCTCCCATCACCATCAACGCTTCCGTCACCTCACCACTCGAACGCTGCAAAACCGACTTCAACCGACGAACCTTTTTTCCCACCGCTCCATAAATGGCGGCAAATGCAATCCCAACCAGCTCAAAAACTAAAAGCCACATTCCTTCCGGCCCCCAGTGCGACACGGCGATTGGAAGCGGCACGGCGATCACCACCAGCGGCACAAACAAGTAAGCCAATACAAAGGTGGGATCCCATGGCCAGCAGTCGCGCCAACGTTTGATATACATTGGTCCACCCGCAGTTTTCCGATCCGGGGCGCCTGTTGTTGCTGAGATCGTCTCAACATCCGTCCTCACCTGGCTCGCATTCTGATAGCGGAGCCCTGGTTCTTTTTCCAGCGCGTGCAACACCACTTCATCCAACCGCACATCGATTTGAACTTTCTTCGATGGCGGCGAAAACTTTCCGAGGGGCAATTCGCCCGTCAGCATTTCGTAGAACACAACACCCAACGAATAAATGTCCGCGCGATGATCCACGGTCGTGGGTTTCTCGATCTGTTCAGGCGCCATGTAATGCGGCGTGCCGATGGTTTGCTGTGCGCCGGTTAGATTTTCCTGGCCTTCTGTGCCGAGGATCTTCGCGATGCCGAAATCGGCGATCTTCACGCGGCCCTTTTTATCGATCAGAATATTTTCCGGTTTGATGTCGCGGTGAACGATTCCCTGGGTGTGGGCGAACTGGAGTGCGTCGCAAATCGGCGGCACGATGGCCAGCGCTTCTTCCGGCGAAATGTTTTGCGCGCGGATCAGGTCGCGCAGATTCACGCCGTCGATGAACTCCATCGCCAGAAAATAAAAACCGCTGCTCTCGCCGAATTCATAAACGCTGACAATGTTGGGATGACTGAGCTTCGCCAGCGCGCGTGCTTCGCGTTCAAATCGTTCGGCAAAGCGACCGCCATTCTGCGGGTCATGCGCAAGAATTTTCAGCGCTACCAAACGGTCCAGACGCGGTTGTCGCGCCTTGTAAACCAGCCCCATTCCTCCGCGGCCAAGGAACTCAATGATTTCAAAATGCGCGAAATGCTTTTGAACTTCAGATACCGGCAGTGGCACAATCGTGCGGAGAAAAACTTTGGTTCCTTCCGGTCCAAACTCCTCGGTTTCGGCCGCAAGATTCAGCGCCATGAGGCAACGCGGACACAAGCCCTCCGGCGCATCAGCCCCGAGCGGCAAACCGCAGCGGGGACATTTTCGGGCATCCGGAGAATCGTTCATTCCACTGGTTACTTAAGGAACCACAGGCAGTTGTTACATAATTTCGAATCTACCAGCCTTTGATTCTCATGCTTTGGTCTTTTTTGTGAAAGTCCCATTGCCGCGACGGATGCCGTGAACAGTGTGAGCACACCAAACCACATGCCTCGGGCAGCTTATCCGGCCAGCACGGACATCAGATACCGGACCTCCTCATCAATTGCTTCGGGGCTTGCAACCGTCTGCGCGATTTCCTGTCGAAATATCTCACGAAAGCGTTTTCGCAGGCGATGAGTCGCCACCCGCAGTGCGCCTTCAGTCATCCCGGCGGTTTTTGCAACTTCGGCGTAGCAAACCGAACTTTTCTCCGCCGTCAAAAAGACTTTGATCATGTGAAACTCTTCGTTTTTGCCTGCGGCGGCGAAATCCTGTTTTAGCCGTGCCATCGTTGTGTCCAGCAACGTGAGTGCCCAAGATTGGTCGAACATTCTTTCGAGTGTGGAGAGCATCGGTGCTTCTGACTCGTAACGTGTCTCGGCCGTGGATGTTTCGAGCGAAACATGCGTTCGCGCGCCGCCGCGTTTCTGGGCCTGGGCACGATCCCATTCATTGGCTAAAAACCGTTTCAACGCCACGAGCAGAAAGGTGCGGAAGCGACCTTTGTCCCGATCGGCCGCTTTCAAATAATCTTTTTCAAGGAGTCGCGCGAAAAATTCCTGGGTGAGATCCTGCGCGTCATGCGACGACTGGCCGCAACGTCGCACATAGGCGTAGAGCGGATACCAATAAGCGCGGCAAAGCGTTTCCAACGCGGCAGCCGTTTGCGTCGAGGAATCCTGCCGCGCCGCGAGCACCACCGACCATCTCGTATGCGGAAAATTCTGAGACTTCACGCGGGATGTTGTCGTTTCGTTCATTTCAAAGATTCAAACCACAGCCAACACCGATGGACCGATCTCAAATGCTTGTTCACCTTCATTGGTAATCCCTTCCTGCCGTAAAAACTTCTCACCCATTGCCCAAGACTAAACGTTTCTGGTCATCTCTAATATTCAGATTGGCGACCCAGGCGTTCGCCGCAATAGTTTCCAGATCAAGCCAGCGGCGGGGCGACACATTGCATGTTTTGTAACCGAGCGTTCTCATCCGCCGACGCAACAGCCCCTGCAGCTTTGTTTGGACGCCCTAAAGAGGCAGTGCCATTTACATAACCTCCAATCGCGACTTCGCGATCTCTGTCATCCTCGCGAAAGCGCCTCGGCCAGATGCCGCAGTTCAGTATCCAGCTCCTCGCGGCTGGACAGGGTTTGTGAAATTTCCTCTCGATAAATCTCCCGAAAACGTTTTCGTAAACGATGCACCGACACGCGGGCTGCTCCCTCGTTGATCCCCAACCCCACCGCGACAGAGCCATAATCAATCGCGCCGCGCTCTGCCATGAGACACGTTTTGAGTGCTTCGAAATCGTTCTGTTTGCCAGCTGCGGCAAATTCGTTCCGCAACCGATCGAGGGTAAGCTCAATTAGCGTCAGCGCCCATTGCTGATCAAAGACATCATCCGGACGGAGGTTCGCGGAAGCATCAGCAACATAACGGCTTTCGGCGAAAGCAGTATCCATCGGCACAGGAACCTCGCCGCCGCCCCGTTTCTGGGCGGAGGCGCGCCGCCACTCCTTGGCCATAAACTTTTTCAGCGCCACGATCAGGAATGTCCGCAACCGTCCCTTTTCCCGGTCGGCGGTATCGAGCCACTTTTTCTCGAGAAGCCGACAGAAAAATTCCTGGGTCAGATCCTGTGCGTCATGGGAAGAATGACCGCAACGGCGGACATGGGCATAGAGCGGATACCAGTAACTCCGGCAGATCATTTCCAGGGCCGCTTGTGATTGTGCCGAGGTCTCGCGACGAGCCTCCAGCACCACCGACCAGCGGGTCGGCGGAAATCGGTGAGGCAACTCTCTCGATGTCGCTCTTGGGGTCATTGTTGCAAAATGTAATTACCAAAAATCACCGGATTGTTACATCCAGTTCCTGGCTGTCGTTTCGAGTGCCATTTCTCGCGGCCATTGTAATTCGCCCTCACCCTGTGTGTTCCCGCGCGATCGGAATCGGGACGGTGCTATACTTTTGTTCCCTACGGTGCTGGCGGCGCCATTAATTTGCGATTCATTGCAAGGATCATTTTGTTATTGGCGATGGCTTTGGCGCGAAATTCTTCAAACTTAAGCAGGTCTTCTTCAGTCAGAAATGAGCTGGCCTGGCTGGCAGCATTGGCATAAACCTCGTCCATTAATTTTAAATTTCTTTCCTCATCTTGTTCGGAAGCGAAATTACGGAAATTCAGTGACGGAACTAACTGAAAATCAGGACTCAGCCCAGCCCTCGCAAGAGTCTGTATTGTTTCCTGCCGTAGCAGTTGATCCAGTTGTTTGGTTTTAGCATCTTTGGCCGCACTATCGCCGGTGAGCATCGATTTAAATTGTTGCGCGGTGACGGCGCCCAAGAGATTGCGGGTATAATCCTGATATTCATCCAGGTTCTCCTCCCCGAGCAGATCGCGTACTTGCTCCAGCAAAGCAACTTCCTGGGCTGCGAATACCTGGTCCATTTCCTCGGGCGTTTTGCCGTCGCGAAGAACCGCACAAATATGCTCAATATTTGTCATCACGTTGTCAGCGAGCAAAGTGTTCAGTTTCTCTGCCTGTTCTTTTGACAGTTTTAGTTCCTCGGCCAACTGTTTATAAATTTCACCGAGTGCAGCCTTCTGCTGGTCGCGGATCATTTTCATCATTTCAGGATTTGCTGTGAGCCCGCTCATGGCACTCGGTTTGGGTATAGAAGCGGCAGTTCGCAAACTAGTGATCTCGCCCCGAGCCTTCAGCAACTCGCGCGAGGAATCGCTCGTTGCAACCGGGGCGGTTGTCGCTTGTGCGGACAGATTGGCGAGGCGTAGGTTATCCGCCTCGAGTTCGTTTATCCGTTGCACCTGTTGGCGCAAGGCAGCGCTTTCCTCACGTTGTTCTTTCAAAGCTTTTTGTTGAATGACCAAAGGAATGGCCACGGCGAGCGCCAGGGCTCCGACGATTGCGATTTTGAGCTTCGTATTCATAATAGTTAAAAGAGTGAACGTTGTGGTGCCCGCGGTGGTAACTGCAACGCTCGCAAAGGCAGATGCTGCGATCCCGGCTGCCATTCCAACGGGGGCCGCGCTGACTGCTTGCGTGCTCAAGGCGGTTCCAAGGGAAGCAATCGAAAACACAACTCCTCGATGTTTTAAAAACAGGTGCAGTTTTTCAAGGGCGCGGTTCACCCGTTTGCGCGCGGCCTCCTCATTGCTTCCCAATGCTTCTCCCACTGAACGAAAGTCGCGCTGTTCGAAAAACCGCAGGAGAATCGCTTGTCGATCTTCGGTCCCGAGTTGGTTGATGGCTTCATCGAGAACTGGAGCCACGACCGTGAGGTTTTCTTCCGAGTGATCTTCGAGGGAACTCATTTCAACGGCCTGCCTTTCGCGGTTTTCCCGACGGCGTTCGCCACGCATCAGGTTGCTGGCAACGAAACAGGTGTGACGATGCAACCAGCCACCGAGCATCACATTGGGGGACAATGTGCGAGCCAGTCGCGCAAGATCGGCAAAAACCGTTTGCGTAACATCTTCCGCCAGATGGGTGTCACCGTTGACCAGGCGTAATGCGGTGGAGTGAACCAGATCAACGTAGCGAGCGACCAATTCATGAAAGGCCGATTCCGAACCATTCTTCACGTACTCCGGGAGTAATTGTGGTGTCTCTGCCATTTTCTTCACTATTAAAGACCCGCCGAAGACGAAAAGCGGACAAAATCTTTTTGAGATGATGGAGGGAGGCTGGGTTTAGTGCAGACAACCCACAGACATGCGCAGACATTCTTTTGTTTCAACTGCAAAAAGGCTCACGCGAAGTTCGCTGCAATGCTATATGCCAATCAGCAAAGTAGCGTACCCAGTTTGATTACGGCGCATTTGGTTTGCTGTATTCGGCGTCAGTGCGCTCAATTTCCCGTTGCAGTATTCCGTCGAAAAGCCTGTTCGCTTCGGCTTCAGTGATGTTTCCGGCGCTTAGTTGTTCTCCAACTTTTAACCATTCCTCGAGACTGGTGGCTGACTGATCCCTGGTCCGCTGCCGGAACTTACCGGCAAGATCCCTGGCTTTAATCATCTGTTCAGGATTCATTTGCTCACCCAATGTTCGACGCGCCTCGGTCGATGCTTTCGCGAACTCTCCGTCCGGCGGACTAAGTTCCTCGGCAAGCGTCAGCCATTTGTAAGCCAGGACTTGATCCTTTGGCACACCCTCCCCTTCCGCGTAGAGGAGGCCCAGATAATATTGGGCTTTCACTTGATACCTTTCGGCGGCTCGCCGAAGCAACTGGAACGCTTCTCCATGGTCCTGGGGGACGCCTAAACCTTTTACATACAGTTGACCAAGAGAAGCTTGAGCACCAGGAAAGGTGCCATCCGCCGCTTTGCGATACCACTGTGCGGCCTGGCCATAGTTCCGGGCCACACCCAAACCTTCAGCGTAAAAATTGCCAAGCTTCTCCGAAGCAGCCATGCGAATGCCGCGCAACGCAACAGGGTGCGCATCCGGTTCTGGTGTTTCGGCAGCCTTCCGATACCAATGGACTGACTGGGTGTAGTCCTGGCGAACGCCTCTTCCTAATTCATAGGCACCAGCCACCAGGTATTGAGCGGAAACACTTCCCTGCTCAGCGGCTTTGCTGTTCCACTTGAAAGCTTTGACCGGATCTTTCCCCCGATACTGTGCCCCGAGAGTGACCTGTGCATCACGATCTCCGGCTTCGGCTTTCGTCTGCAATTCCTTGTCAATCATGACCTCCGACTCCGCTGCCCCAGTCCCATTGAGTTTTCCCGCGTCGGATAATGCTTTCTGAATTCGGGCGTCACCCCTCGGGTCAGGCCCTTTGGCGAAAGCGGCGGTGGGATAGGCGCGATCCATTGTCAGTGTGTTCTCCGGATCATCCAATCGGTCCACACAGATGTTCGGGAGACTGAACGAGAACGAAGAAAGAGAAGTGGTAAACAAGCCAGGGTAGATGCGCTCTCCATTCACCACCACGACAAAGCCAAGTCCCTGGACCGGCGGTCTGGGAAGGCGCGCCCGAATCGGACCACGGAAATGCAGTCGGTGCTCTTTCCAATCGTAGCTGTGCAGGTCGGTGTCGGAAATGATCGGGTCGTCCATGAGCGGAACACTTTTCCAATCGCCAGATCCGGACGCAGCCAACCTGGGATCAATCGGTTGCTTCATGAGATAAATCCCGAAAGCTTGCGTCTCCGCGTTAAGTTCCTTGGGTCTGCCGGGAGCTTTACTGGCCGCCTCGTGGATGGAGTTAGCTGTCGCTTCAGCCTCCGCATGGGTGAAATTTCCGGTTATCTGCAGCCTGCCTCCTTGAATTACTCCCTGAATGTTGGGCGCTGTAAGGAGCTTGTTGTTGAAGATAATTGCAAGTTGGTTTCCGATATTTTCCTTTGTGATCTCAGCAAAACGTTTGCTTCCATCAGCAGTGAGATATATCTCCACCTCCCAGTTGGTTGAGAAAGGGTTCTGTTGCGTAGTAGCCTTGAGAACCATGCTTTCATCGAGCAACACGTCCCGTTGCACACGGTATTCCTGCCCGGCAACGTCTTGCATCAAATCCAACGTTGTCGCGAGTTCGTACTCTTTTGCCACCAGACTGAATCGCAGAACCGGGGGTTGTTCCTGCTCCGGCGCATCCGCAGTCGATAAGGCCTCAGAATTGCCTTCATCACGACGAACAAGCGGAACCTTTTCGAATACGATTTCTTTGCCCCAGATCCTGTCCACATCAGGATGCTTCTCCATCATACGGGGATTGGGCGTGAGAATAACATCCGCCGTTCGGGCGTCCGGATCCAATGCCTCGACCAGAATGGTTTGTTTCAACTGACTGGTGCGATAAGAAGTGATCGGCCCGGAAGGAGACTGGATGGTTATGGTTGGCGTTCTGTAAAGTTCCCCGCCCTCGTAAGTGCGGCCTGCGATGCGAAGCGCCACGTTGAAACCGAACGGTACATTCAGCGCCTTATCGAGTCGGAAATTGATTACCGCTTTGGTGGCCTTGCCCGCTCCGCCGACGGTGATCTCTCCGACGGATAATCCACTTTTCACACTCGTTTCCAGTGCGGGATCTTCGATCAAACGAACAATCACCGCATCTTTTTCATAGACAAACAATTCAGCCTCGGTGGCTCGCATCCATTGCACTCGCGGTGCCGGCCAGCTTTCGAACGCTTCTCTACTTTCCATTTTCGTCGGAGCTGGCACCAACAAACTCGAAATCTCACAACGCAAGATGTACTTGCCGGGCGCCAGTGGAGGTAATTGCAGGGTTCCCTGAAACTCAGGATAATCAGCGACCCGAGCTGTAGGAAACAAACTCTTTACCTCGACCGATTGACCATTGATCGAAACGGATCGCATCTCGTTGAGCAGAATAAATCCAAACAGGTCCAGATCATTTTTCCACTGCACCACCAACCAAAACGTTTGGTCCGTTTCCCGCAAACGTGGCAGGCCCAGAGGGAGTGGATCACCGTGATAGGCCTGCGCGAGCTCAACCATTTTTTCTTCCGAAATCAACCCTTTGGCATGCAGGGGAGCAATCGTTTCATGGTGAATTCGTTCCAAAGGCTTTCCTTGAGTTTCGTATTGGGGATGCTCGGACATCAACTCGAACAACCCGGTCATGATCAACTCTGCCTGGGGCGCTGTAATCTCGTTATCTCCGGCGCGTTTTTTCAACTCCTGCCATGCCCAGGGTGATCCTGGCTCATTGATACCAATGCGAATCACTTTTTCTGTTGATAGTTGCCGCAGCAATCCGGGTTGCGAAGCCAGCCAGCTATCCATCGCTCCCGATTTGTATTCTTCTTTTGCCCTGCCCTGGAGAAGGAACACGGCACAAACAATCACGCTGAGCACAAGCGCACCGCTCATCCATTTGCCGGCACGTCTTCCCTTTTCCGGTGGGTGGTTGAACAGACGCTGGATCCGCCCGAGCAACGAACCGTCGCTGGCCGCAAGCGCCAAAGCTGGTCCATGGCGAAGTGCTTCCAGGGTAGCCAGGGCGCGCGCGTAAGAAACCGCATCACCAGACAACTCGACCGCGACATCATCACAGCAATGCTCGCGCTCGTGGCGAACCTTTTTCGAAATCCACCAGATGGCAGGATGATAAAAGAAGAGAATCTCCAGCATGCTTTGGAGCAGGTTGACCACAAAATCATGCCGGCGGATATGGGCCAACTCGTGAACCAGGATAGCTTCCAGTTGACCCGGAGTGAGCCCGATCAGGCTGCTCGCAGGAAGCAAAATGACAGGCCGAATCCATCCAATAACAGTCGGAACTTCGACCATTGCCGATTTCAGCAACTCGACGGTGCGAGTGATGCGCAACCGTTGTTTCAAATCGTCCAGCGTTTTCTGCAGAGGACCGGTCGCGTCTGCCACCCCGCTGCGCACCAACTTGCGCAGGTAGAGCCAACCCGTCAGAAATCGAATCGAAAGCACACTGACACCGAATAACCAGGCGATGACAAACCAGGGTAACGCCAACTGCATCTGTTCGTCGAACGTTCGCGGTGATTTGGCGACATTCCCCACCCTCGATTGCACTTCAGGCACGGGAACTTGAACGGCTGCTGCTGCTGCCATCGGTGGGATCAACTCGACCGCAGGACCGCTGGTGGGCTGAACTTGCTGCGTCTGAGTGACCGTCGGGCGCAAAGAAAATTCCCCCGCCTGGATACAGAAAGTAATTACCGGCAAAATTATTGCGAAAACCAATGCGACGCAGCCCGCCACATAACGTGCATTCGCGGAACGATTTTGCAGAACGAACTGCGCAACCGCAAACAGCGCTGCCAGCACGGCACCCTGCCAGATGAAATGTAGCAGCGTCCACCCAATCGATTGAACAAGATGGACCAAAGTCATTTCTCCTCCATTTGGTCGAGTAATTTTCGAATCTGCTGCAACTCTTCTCGCGAGGCTTTTTTGCTCGAAAGAGCCTGCATCACTAATTTCTCGGCGGAGCCCCCAAATGCCTTGTCCAATAGATCGGAGACGAGTTGCCGTTGCGTTTGCTCTTCAGCAAGTGCGGCAGTGTAAATGTGAGTTCGGGCCGAAACATCCCGGGTGACAAGGCCCTTATCAGTCATGATCTGCAGCAGCTTCAGCACAGTTGTGTAACCGGTGCCACCATTCAGTTTATCGTGGATCTCCCGCACAGTGCTGGCGCCGTCACTCCAAAGCACCCGCAGAATCGAGAGATCTCCATCAGTGGGACGCGGTAAAGGCAAATTTTCCATTGGATATTCAGACAATGTACGAACACATTCGTATTGTCAACGAACACATTCGTACTTAAATGGAAATGAACCTGAACCGGAAGGATTCAGAGCCTAAAACCGCAGTTTAACCGCTAATCTGCGCTAATGGTCGCTAATAGAGAAGCAGTTACGCGAGACAAGGATTTCACCCAACAAGCGGTTTATTTTCCAAGCTGTTTTCCTGGAAATGTAATTCGACTCAGCGTGGTAGTCCTCCTTTTACGGGCAAATGGCCACTCTGCGGGAGCCGCACACATACCTTTTACCGTTAAAAGGTCACTCGGTGGGAACCGCACGCATGCCTTTTACCGGTCACCGTTCATTTTTGGGACTTTCGTGGCTCAGCGCCTATCATTTTGCATTGAACTGCCGTTATCTGAGACTAGTCCCCCTCTTCCATTTCTCGCTTCACCATTTCAAATCCAGTGTCTCATCCCTGATCAGATTAGCTTCTCTGATTGCCTTTTTATTGTTTGCCGCGTTAGACTGACCTACATGGCACTTCGCTCAATCAATAGCAGTAAAGCTGGAAATTCTAATTCGGCTGTAAAAAATCGCTCGGGGTTACTCGCCGGAGGCAACTGGATTATTGACCAGGTGAAGATGGTTGATGTCTATCCGCAGCGCGAACAACTCGCCAATATTCTTTCCCAGGCGCAGGGCACCGGCGGCTCGCCCTACAATGTGCTGGTGGATCTGGCAAAGCTCGGCGCGCCGTTTCCGCTTTTCGGCGCCGGCCTCGTCGGTAAGGATCTCCTCGGCACCGAAATCCTCGACGATTGCAAGCGGAACAAGATAGATACTAAACACCTTGGCGCTTCTTCCAAAGCGTCCACCTCCTACACCGATGTGATGACGGAGAAGGGGAACGGTCGCCGCACTTTCTTTCATAATCGTGGTGCAAACGCCTTCTGGGATGGCAGCGATTTGAATTTCAACAAGATCAAAGCCCGCATTTTTCACCTTGGCTATTTGCTATTGCTCGATGCGATGGATGCGCCGGATGCGAAATACGGCACGAAAGCAGCCAAATTGCTCGCCGCAGCGCAATCTGCTGGGTTGAAAACCAGCATTGATGTGGTCAGCGAAGACAGCGATCGCTTTACAAAAATCGTCACCCCGGCTTTGAAGTATGTAGATTACTGCATCCTGAACGAGATTGAAGCCGCCAAAACAACTGGGTTCAAAATCCGTAAAGAGGGCAAACTGGATACTGTGGCGTTGCGCCATGCGGCCGGGGCAATTTTGCAACAGGGTGTTCGGGAAGTGGTCGTGATTCATTTTCCGGAAGGTGGCTTTGCCCGAACCCGTCAAGGGGATGATTTCTGGCAGCCTTCGTTGAAGCTTCCGGCGAAATTCATCGCGGGAACGGCAGGCGCCGGTGACGCGTTCTGCGCGGGTGTTTTGCACGGTTTGCATGAAGGCTGGGATTTGCAACGTTGTTTATCCACCGGTGTTTGCGTTGCGGCAGCGTCCCTGTCTGATGCGACCTGCACCAATGGTGTCCGCCCCCTCACCGCCTGCTTGTCGCTCGCGAAAAAGTTTGGCGTGCGTCCCTCGCTCGAAAAGCGGGATTGATGAGTTGAGGCGCTTGTCTTCGTTCAGCCCCCCAAAGATTTAAATCTTAGGCTGCTGCCCTGGAGGGTCCGTGGACGGCAAAGTATGGAAGTGAACGCACTGTGTTGCCTGTCCAACTTGTCATTTTGCGCCCCAATCAGGTTATTGCTTCCAAACTCAGTGGAAAGAACGGCTAAGAAATCACAACGAGTGGGGACAACAAGGATTACGAGGATAGGCAGAGATGTTTGACACTGGCTGGGAGGACGATCGTGTTGCTTGCACTCATCACACCCACGACATTCTTGAGGAGAGAACTCGTTTTCGCGAGGTCTATATGGCCAGAGACCAACGCTCCAGGCCCCGGATGGACCACCATGACATCCACATCTATTGCGCTCATCTTCTGCGCGTCCTGCTCTGAAAAACCGGTGCCGACCACCAACAGGCCAAGTTCCTTTGCCTGATTCAGCATCGCGACCTCCTGGTCGTAACTAATGTGGCTGTGCTCAAGATGGGCGCGAAAAGCGCCATCGATCAATCCCACACTCGGCCAGTTCTGCACACCAATAAATCCGAGTTCTTTGATCTGGTGCAACAGCTTTGACGGAATGCGAAAGGGATCCGTTCCGCAGAGACCAGCCACCACAGGGTAACGTTCAATGAGTTCCCGGTAGAGTTCGGCATTGTGCAAAACTTTCGCATTGGCATTGTCCAGTGGCAGAAGTTCGGCAGCCGGATGGAATCCAGGAGATGCAGAGGTGTGATCCAGCAGTAATAAGTCTGCACTGGCAAGGTCTTCTGGTGAGGTCGCCAGCGCACAAGTAATCCGGCGAAATTGAATGGCTTCCCCGGCTTCGCTCTTCCGAAGCAAGCGGGTTTTTAGTGCTGCGGGAGAGAGTTTCATTTCTCGTCGCTCCTGGGAGATTGCAGCCAGTTGTAAATGGTTTTGCGTGAGACGCCGAGTTCGCGCGCGGCGGCGAGTTTGTTCCCGCGATTCCTGGCGAGCGTTTCCATGAGGCGATCTCGCGGATCCGCTTCTGAATGAAAACCTTTTTCGCTTCTGCCGAGCAGATGGCGGTCGAGCAGGAAAAGTTCTTCGAGCCACTCCAATGAAACTGGTTTTCCACGACCAATGATGAAGCAATGTTCCATGGCATTCTTGAGCTGGCGGATGTTCCCCGGCCAGGAATGACAGACGAGGGCTTGCATCACAGAGTCGGAGATATGCGGCACCGGACAGCCATAGACGTGACTGAATTCCTGCATCATTTCGTGGACATGAAAGGGAATGTCTTCGCGACGCTCGCGCAACGATGGAATCCGCAGAACCACGGTGCTCAGACGATAGTACAAGTCCAACCGAAACTTCCCGTCCGGAATAAGTTCGCCAAGCTCCTTGTTGCAAGCGGCAATGAGTCGCACGTCCACGCGTATTGTTTTTTGGCCGCCGACACGTATAAGTTCATGCTCCTGCAAGACCCGCAGCAGACTGGCTTGCACCGATAACGGCAAGTCGCTCACTTCATCCATGAACAATGTGCCAGCGTTGGCCATTTCGAATTTACCGAGATGAACGCGGTTTGCCCCTGTAAACGCCCCTTGCTCATGGCCGAAGAGTTCAGACATCGCGAGACTCTCTGTCACCGCGCCGCAATTCCAACTGACCAACGGTTTGTCCTGGCGGGAACTCAACCGATGAATTTCCCGAGCCACCAATTCTTTGCCCGAACCACTTTCCCCAAGAATCAGGATGGGTGCGTTCGACTCGGCAACGCGCCTGATTTTCTCGAACAACTCCTGCATCGGTTCACTGCGACCGATCATCGCGCCCAATCGGTCCATTTGTTTACCGGCCTGCGCCATCATTTTGAATTCACGGACCGTTTGCGTAATGATCGGCGCAGCGGGGAAACGTTCGATGGTGCTGCCGCCAACGTAACCCAGCGCATCGGTTCGTTGATAGACCTGTGCGGTATCCTGTGGCAAAAGAACCGGCCCGCTGAGAACGACGAGGAAGGCGTCCGGATTAATTTTCTTAACAGCAGCGACGGCTTGGTTGATCACTTGGATGGCGTCGTCCAATGCTTCCTGATGTGCCAGGTCGTCTGGTGGTTGCCATTCTGCAAAGCCGAGATCCAGGCAAATGATATCGACATTCGCCTGCGCCAAATCTCTTGCCTCAGCAAGGCTCAAACAGAAGCCGATGGTCATCAAACCGTGTTTGCCCGCTTTCTTTAGCAGTTCGACTTCTTTGGCAAAACCAAGGCCAGCCGATTCAAGCGCCTCACGATATTCACCGTCGAAAAAGATGACGGATGGAAAATTGGTGATGCCAGCAAAGCCGTAATCTTTGGCCTCTTGCAGTTTGGCATCCCAATCCATTGAAAAATCCTGAGCGCAAACCCCAAAGAAGAGCGGGATGTTGCGGATGCACGGGAGCACTTGCTCGATGCCAATTTGCCAGGTGAGAGCATTGGAATTGGCAAATGGCAAAAGAGCAGCCATTGAGCTTCGTCCCTGCAGGCGAAAATGGCCGGCGGCAAGCACCATCAGCAGATCCGCGCCGCCAGCTTCAGCCGCCTGGGCGGACATGCCGGAGCCAACTGCCGCCCCGACGAGATGTTCGCGCCGGGCAATCTTTTGCCGAAGCTGGTTCATAGATTGAGTGTGTAAGGGGTGACACAGTTACACAGATATTTTACCCAGAAGTCAACAATGGGAAACAATCGGAAGGTCGAGAACAGGAACAACTGCCTGTAAACAGCATGATTTTGTCAATTTATACAACTTGGCCCATGGCTTGCATCTATAAAGATGATCCCTTGGAAGCTACAGCGCCAAGCTGTGTCTTTCTTAAAGATCAAAACCAATCCAAAAGGAAACCCATGCCAAAACTAAAAAAACTAAACACAGCCCTGTTGACGATAACAGGAACATTGTTGCTCGGCACTGCCGCAGAAGCTGCCCAGGGCCCTCAACCCACAATCTGCACACGTCCTTGCTGGGGTGCCCGTGCTCCCAGCGGCATTACTTATATGAGCGCGCTCTCCCGTGCGATCGTCCATCACACGGCTGGCACCGGTGATTGGACCACAAACTTTGAAACGGCCAAAGCCAGGGTGCGTGGCGCACAAAATTATCACATGGATGTGAATGGCTGGGGGGACATTGGTTATCACTTTTTAGTCAGCGCCGGCGGTCACATTTTTGAAGGTCGGCACGCTTCCATGGGCAGTTTGCCGCGCGGCGCCCATGATGGTTGCAACGCCAATAGCTTCGGCTTCACTGTGCTGGGCTATTATCACCCGCCTTACAACCAGTCCTTCACATCTGCCGCACGGAACTCATTGGAAGCCGTCATTGCATGGAGAATGCCATCAGCCTGGTCGCCCTATAACTCCGACTCCTACTGCTCAAAGACCATTGGCACTCTGGATGGTCACTATAAGGTCAAATCTACCGCCTGTCCGGGGGATGTGATCATCCCGCAACTTGCGGGTATTCGGAATGGAGTCAACGCAAAGAAGAGTGGTTGCGACATCAACATGACCGGGGGTGCTATTCGGGCGAAATATGAGTCACTCGGCGGTTGCGGTTCATTCCTTGGAGCGCCAACTACTTACGAGACAGCAACACCAGATGGTGTCGGACGTTACAATCATTTCCAAAACAACGGTTCGATCTATTGGACTCCTGCGAACGGCGCGTGGTCCATTTGGGGAAATATCCGAACGAAATGGTCGCAACTTGGTTGGGAAGGCGGCGTCTGCGGGTATCCGATCACGGATGAAAACACTGCGCCGGACGGCGTCGGCAAATACAATCATTTCGACAAAGGTTGCTCGATCTACTGGACCCCTTCCACTGGCGCTAACCAGGTGGGCGGAGCGATCCGGAACAAGTGGCAAGCTCTCGGCTGGGAGGGTGGCATCTGTGGTTATCCAACAACCGACGAATCACCCGCTGCTGATGGTGTTGGTCGCTATAATCATTTCAGCAAAAACAATAGTTCCATCTATTACCATCCAGCCACAGGCGCCTGGTCGGTGCAAGGCGCCATCAAAACCAAATGGGCAAGTCTCGGTTGGGAAACGAGCTGCCTGGGCTACCCGGTCAGTGACGAATACGCCTGGAACGGCGGACGTCGCAGCGATTTCCAACATGGTTATATCTTTTACAGTGGCGGGGTCGCGACCTCAAGCTGTGGCGAACTGCCGCCTGCTGTGGATGTGGTGCTTGATAATAACCAACCGGGCTTCTCCGTTATCGGCACAGCGTGGTCAACCGGTACCAGCGCTGCCGACAAATACGGAGCGGATTACCGTTTTCGTTCCACCGCTGCTGTCAGCGAACCAGCCACCTGGGCGGCAAGCCTGTCTGCTTCTGGAAATTACGCGGTTTTCGCGTGGTGGGCCCAGGGAGCCAATCGATCCGCGACCGCGCCGTACGTAATCTATCATACCGCAGGTTCTACCACGGTGAACGTAAACCAGCAGATCAATGGCGGTAAATGGAACGGGCTGGGCACATACAATCTCGCCTCGGGTAATAACGAAGTGAAATTGTCCTGCTGGACAACGACCGGCTATGTCGTGTTGGCTGATGCCATCCGCTGGCAGCAGCAGTAATCACCCGCGTTTAAGAAAAGGAACGGTGGGTGGATTTGGCAGCGCTGAATCCACCCATGAATTTTTTAGTCCTTCTTGTCTTCCAATTGACTTGCGGAAATACTCAGAGCCTGTCTGAAAATGGATGGCACGGGCTACCAGCCCGTTGTCGGCGGCAACCTGCCGCCGACTGTTCGAGTGTCCGACAATGCACTAATCGGTATTATTGCCGTCTGGAACTCGACGGGCTAGTAGCCCGTGCGACCCATTTTCAGGCAGGCACTCAGTAAAGGCAGCCCAGCTTTGCTGAATCCATGACGCACCTGGGTTTTGCTCGATAGGTAAAAAATGAAACGTAATTCCACCCTCGCCGCTCTTGTCGGAATAATCTGCTCAAGCTTCCTGGCCATCGCCGCTGTCGCCCAATCCCTTCCGGTTGGAAGTTCAGGACTGCCGCTGAATCTCGATTTCGAACAAGGCACACTCAAAGATTGGAAGGCCGAAGGCAAAGCTTTCGAGGGCCAACCTATCCAGGACGACACCGTGGCGAAAAGAAGAGCCGGCGGGAGCAGTGCCCATCAAGGACGTTACTGGATCGGCGGATTCGAGAAGCTGGGTGACAATGTGACCGGCACATTGACCTCGGTTCCTTTTAAAGTCACCCATCCATATGCCACTTTCCTGGTCGCTGGTGGTGGCTGGCCCGCCACGCGGGTTGAAGTGGTGGAGCTCGCGAGCGGCAAGGTGTTCTTCAAGGCTCATGGTGAGGAGAGCGAAACCCTTCGGCCTGTGCTCGTGGATCTTCGCGCCCAGCAAGGTAAAGAAATTTTTATTCGCCTCGTCGACGAACAGACGGGGCACTGGGGCCATATCAACTTCGACGATTTTAAATTCCACGACAAAAAGCCAAAACTGGTGAATGCGATCGATGTCGCGAAACAAGGCGTTGTTCCCGAGGCTGATACGGTGCTGCACGCCGGACTGTCAGGTGAAGAAGCGGTGAAAGTCATCTCAATGCCGCCCGGATTCAAGGCGACCCTTTTTGCAGGGGAACCCGACATACTGCAACCGATCGCCTTTTGCTTTGATGATCGTGGGCGGCTGTGGGTTGCGGAAGGACACACCTATCCCATCCGCGCCAAGGACGGCGAAGGACGCGATCGTATTATTGTTTTTGAAGACACGGATGGGGACGGCAAGTTTAACAAGCGCACGGTTTTCATTGAGAAACTGAATCTTGTCAGCGGGCTGGAGTATGGCTTCGGCGGGGTGTGGGTTGGCGCTGCGCCGCATCTGTTGTTTATCCCAGTGCAGGAAGGTGACGTCCCAAAACCGGCTGGTGAACCAAAGGTGATGCTTGATGGCTGGGGTTGGCAGGATACACATGAAACACTCAATACCTTTTTGTGGGGGCCAGACGGCTGGCTCTACGGTTGTCACGGCGTTTTTACCCATTCCAATGTTGGCAAACCAGGCGCATCGGATTCTGAACGCACCAAAATCAATGCTGGCATCTGGCGTTATCATCCGACGAAACAGGTGTTTGAAGTTTTCTCGGAAGGAATGAGTAACCCATGGGGACTGGATTACGATGAGCACGGCCAGTTCTTTGCCGAAGCGTGCGTCATTCCGCACCTTTTCCACATGATCCAGGGTGGACGTTACCACCGTCAGGCGGGCACACATTTCAATCCTTACATCTTCGACGACATCAAGACCTGCGCCGATCACGTTCATTACGCTGGCAACAAAGGTCCACACGCCGGGAACAATCGTTCAGATGCAGCGGGAGGGGGGCATGCCCATGCCGGGTTGATGATTTACCAGGGAGACAATTGGCCCGAGGAATATCGCGGCAATATCTTCATCGGCAACATCGCCGGCCAGCGGATCAACATGGACATCCCGGAACGGAAAGGTTCCGGCTTCGTCGCGACACACGCTCCTGATCCGATCAATTTCAACGATTCATGGTCGCAAGTGATCAACTTCCGCACCGGCCCGGATGGCGCGGTTTATTTCATTGATTGGTACGACAAGCAGCAGTGCCATAACAACAACCCGAACGATCACGATCGGAGCAACGGCCGGATTTATAAGATCAGTTATGGGGAGCCGAAATTTGAGAAGGTGGATTTGCAGAAGTTGAGTGACGAGAAACTCATGAAGCTTCTCGCCAGCAGAAATAATTGGCAGGCCCGACACGCGCAACGGATCTTGCAGGAGCGGCACAAAGATCCCAAGGGAAAGGTCGCGAGTGGTTTGATCAAAATGTTGAATGGAAACGTCCCGACAGATCAGAAACTTCGTGCTCTTTGGACGCTCTCATCCATTGGATCTTTGAGCCAGCAACTCGGCATAAAGCTTTATAAGAATACAGATGAATACGTGCGCGCCTGGACGGTTCAGCTTTTGATTGAAGGCAGCAGGTCCAGCAGTGATTTGGTTGCAATAGGCAACGAACTCGTTCGCATGGCTCGCGAAGACAAATCCCCGATCGTTCGCCTTTATCTCGCCTCAGCCCTGCAACGTCTCCCAGTGGACCAGCGCTGGGATGTTCTGGAAGCTCTTTACAACCATTCTGAAGACGCTGGCGATCACAACATTCCACTGATGGTTTGGTATGCTGCCGAACCACTTGCCGCCCTTGATACCAAACGCGCGTTGCTCATGGCTGAGAAGGCCAAGCTGCCGAACATCCTCAGCTTCACCGTTCGCCGCACTGCCGCGCTTGGCACTCCGGAAGCCATGGCAACCATCGTCGAAAGTTTAAAGCGCGTTTCTGAAACGCAAAAAACGATTGATATACTGACCGGACTCAACACGGCTTTGCGCGGGCAACGCTCAGTCGCGATGCCGCGCGGTTGGGAAGAACTCGAAAGCAAACTTGCCAGCAACTCAAATCCGGAGATTCGCGCGCAGCTTCAAGCACTCTCTCTCACCTTCGGAAGCAGCGGGGCCCTCGCTTCCCTGCGAAACACCGTGCTCGACAAGAATGCCGACACAAACACCCGCCGGGTCGCACTGGAATCTTTGCTCGGCGCCAAGCCTGCGGACATGGCCAGTTTGTTGCAGGCCTTGTTGAGCGAACCCGGTCTTCGCGGCACCGCATTGCGCGGGCTCGCCGCTTACGATGACTCCCAGACCGCGGCGAAAATTGTGCAGGCATACAATTCCTTTGATCCCGGAGAAAAACGGGACGCCCTTAACACGCTGGTTTCCCGTATCGGGTTTGCCAAAAACCTCGTGCAAGCTGTCGCTGAAGAAAAGGTTCCGAAGCAGGATCTGTCTGCTGACCTGATTCGCCAGTTACGCGCGTTGAAAAACGAAGAGTTGAACAAAGATCTCGAAAAAGTCTGGGGCGCAGTGCGCGAAGCTTCTGCCGACAAACAGAAAGAGATCGCAAAATTCCGCCAGATTTTCCGGGCAGGGGGATCCCAACCCGGCGATGCCTCACGCGGTCGGGCTGTCTATGATCGCGCTTGCGCACAATGCCACATCCTGTTCGATGTCGGCGGAACGGTAGGTCCTGACCTGACTGGATCGAGTCGTGGCGACCTGGAATACATCCTCGAAAACATGGTGGATCCGAATGCCGTGATTCCCAATGATTACCGCACCTCCACCATTGACACCAAAGATGACCGGGTTATCACCGGCATCGTGAAGAAACAGGATGATAAATCGGTGACGATTGTTACGGCCAACGAAACCCTGGTAATTCCACGCGACGAGATTGCGTCCATCCATCAAAGTGAACTTTCAATGATGCCCGAAGGATTGCTCGACCCGCTGAACGACCAGGAGGTCCGCGATTTGATTTATTACCTCCGTCAACCGGGCCAGGTGCCGCTCCCTAAAGTGACCGCCAATTAGTTAGTAGCCGCGAAAGAACGCAAAAACAGAAGGAGAAGCGGGGGATAAGAGAGCTTTTTATGCTGTCACCTGTTGAGGGAAAGAAATCGTGGGCTTTGTCTTTGCAAGTGCCTTAAATAAAGCTGTTTGTGACTTTTGGATTCAACTGCGGAGCAGTTGAAACAACCGCCACCCGTAGGATGATCTGAAAACGGCCTGGAACGTGTGCGGACGGTTTCCGGATGATCTGAAAATGGCCTGGAACGTGTGCGGACGGTTTCCGAATGATCTGAAAACGGCCTGGAACGTGTGCGGACGCTTTCCGGATGATCCGAAAGTGGCCTGGAACGTGTGCGGACGGTTCCCGGA
>JACDHS010000184.1 GCA_013820875.1 Verrucomicrobiota bacterium
GAAGGGGGCGACGAAGGGGGCGACGAAGGGGGCGACCGGGCCCGTGGCCTTTCGCGTCTGCGAAAAAATGCGGATTGTCTTCAGCACCCTCATGGGGACGGTAGGTTTCCGTACACTGTCAGCGCGGGCTTTGTCACTGGCTGGCCGGGAAGTATCCTGGCTGGTGGAGATGAAAATCGGGCCGGACGGCTCGTTACAGGGTCTCGCGGAACTGGAAGGAAAGCTGGATGAGAAGTCGATTGTCGCGGGAGAAACCGCGCTTGTGTCGCAACTATTGGTCCTCATGGTCACGTTTATTGGGTCGGACTTAACCCTGCAGTTGTTGCGGGATATCTGGCCGGAAATGGATGATCTCAATTTCTAGAAATGGCAACATTATGAAGAAGAAACCTAAAATTCCAGCCCAGGCGGCGCCGAAGAAGGTCACCCCGTCGGCCAAAGTCAAAATCCGCCAACTGCCGACCGGTGTGCGCGGTCTCGATGAAATCCTCGGCGGCGGGCTGCCGGAATTTTCCTTCAACATCATCGCGGGCGCGCCCGGTTGCGGAAAGACCACGCTGGCGCATCAAATCATGTTCGCCAATGCCACGCCGCAGAAGCCCGCGATCTATTTCACCGTGCTCGGCGAACCCGCCATCAAGATGTTGCGTTACCAGCAGCAATATTCCTTCTTCGACCATGCCAAGGTGGGCAAGGCCATCCGGTTTATCAACCTGAGCGAACTGGTGTTGGAGAAAGATTTAGGCGGTGTGCTGGAGGCAATTATCAAAGAAGTGCAGGCGACCAGTCCCAGCATCGTGGTGGTGGACTCCTTCCGCACCGTGGTGCGCAAAGCGTTGAACGGCGTCGTCGGCGAAATGGAACTGCAAGGCTTCATCCAGCAGTTGGCTTTGTTCCTGACCAGTTGGCAGGCCACCACTTTTTTGATCGGCGAATATACCGAAGGAGAACTGCGCGATAATCCCGTGTTCACCGTCTGCGACAGTTTGTTCTGGCTCACCCAAAATACGATGCGCAATTCCGTGGTGCGGAAGTTGCAAATCATGAAGTTGCGCGGGCAGAACTCCGTGCCGGGCTTGCACACCATCCGTATCAACGGGGACGGGCTGCAAGCCTTCTCGCGCACGCTGGGTCTGGCGGGCGCTAAAAAAGAGAGACCGACCAAACCTAAGCGTCTTTCCACCGGTGTTTCCGAACTGGATAAGATGATGAATGGGGGCATTCTGGAAGGCGACAGCATGCTGATCGCCGGACCTTCGGGCACGGGAAAATCGGCGATTGCCACCCAATTTATCGCCGAAGGTTTGCGTCAGGGAGACTCGTGCATCGCGGCCGTCTTCGAGGAGCGCCCGAAGGGCTACGCGGCGCGCGCCGCCAATTTTGGCCTGGACCTGTCGACGCCGCAAAAAACCGGCAAACTCGAAATACTTTACCTGCGTCCGCTGGATCTTTCGGTGGATGAAACGATGCAGGAAATTCTCGATGCGGTGGAAAGGACTGATGCCAAGCGGCTGACGATTGATTCGCTGGTCGGTTTTGAAATGGCGCTGGCGCCCGATTTCCGCGCCGACTTTCGGGAATCGCTCTACCGCATGATCGCGGCGTTGACCGGCGCGGGGGTGACGATCATTTCCACGGTCGAGATCGAGGACACCTTTACCTCGATGCTGTTCAGTCATTACACGATTTCGTTTTTGACCGATGACATCATCCGGATGCGTTACGTGGAGATTGACGGTCAGTTGCGCAAAGTGATCATGGTGATCAAAATGCGCGGCGGCAACCACAGCAAAGACATCCGCGAATATGTCATCAGCGACGAAGGCGTGGTCGTGATCGGCCCGCGCCAGACGGATTATGTGAAATTGACCAGCGGGCTGCCGGAACGCGTCGGGCAAGTGCCGCCGGAGCTGCCGCCGGAGCCGAAAGCCAGGGTGGCGATATCGCACCCCGAGTTGACGTCGAGAGCCGTGCCGCGCAAGGAGAAGCCGGCGGAGGAGCCGAGAGCCACGCGGCGCACGGAGCTGCCGCCGGAGCCGAAAGCCAGTCGGCGCCGTCGGGGAGATGCCCGATAGTTTAAAGGTGGAGGTCGTGTTATGAATTTTGGAATAACCCCGAAAAAAGGTGCTGTGACGGATGAAATGCCGAGCCGATCTGCTCCCATTATTGAGCGCGCCCCTCTGCCCATCATCGAGGTGAATGGGCCCGATCATCTCATCTCGTATGTCAATTCAGCGTTTTGCAACCTGGTGGGAAAAACGCGCGACCAATTGATGGGAAAAGGCTTTTCCGAAATTGTGTGTGGAGGGGATCAATGTGTGCCGATCCTCAATAAGGTCTACGAAACCGGCGCGGCCGTGACGCACGTCCAGCCCGACGATTCGGAAACCGACCCTGCCTACTGGTTGTACGCCATGTGGCCCGCGCTGGATGAAAACGAGCGTCCAGCGGGGGTGATCATCCAATTGGCCAAGGCCACCCGCTTTCGTCAAAATGTCACGGCCATGAACGAGGCGCTGCTGATCGCCGGGTTGCGCCAGCATGAACTCACGGACGAGGCCGAGCAGTTGAACGTAAAGCTGCAGGCGGCGCAGGCGGAAATCAGCCATCATGCCGCCAACCTCGAAAGAGATGTCAACCAGCGCACTGCCGAGTTGCGCGAATCGATCCGCTCCCTGGAAAGCTTGACCTACACGATGGCGCACGACCTCCGCGCTCCCATTCGCGCCATGTCAGGGCTGACCGAAGCGCTCCTGGAGGATGTCCCTTTAAATGCAACCGGGAAACAATACGCAGCCGGAATCCACAAGGCTGCCATGCGCATGGACGAGTTGATCAACGATTTGCTCGATTACGGTCAACTCACCCACATATCGTTCCCCACGCACGTGGTTGATCTAAGAATAGAGATTGGAGAAGTTTTGGCTGGCATCGCGGAAACGATTAAAACCACTCATGCCGAGATTCGGATCCGTGAACCGTTGCCCCTGGTTTTCGGCAATAAAACTCTCCTGTGCCAGGTCTTTTCCAACCTCATCTTAAACGCCATCAAGTTTGTTGCTCCTGGAACCGTGCCTAAAGTGCTCATTTACGCCGAGACCCGGGATGCCACGGTGAGATTCTGGGTGGAAGACAATGGCATCGGCATTGCCCCCGAGCATCACAACCGGATCTTTGGTGTTTTTCAACGGCTTCACACGACGAGCGCATTCCCCGGCACCGGGGTCGGCCTGGCTATCATAAAGACAGCCATGGACCGCATGAGCGGAGACGTGGGACTGGAGTCTGCACACAGCGGCAGCCGTTTTTGGATCGAACTGCCTAAAGTTATTTAGGCCGGGTTTACGACGGCAGCCAGTTTTGGGTGGATCTGCCTATTGCACAGCAGGGAGTTGGGTAAGGCGAATGGGTAGGGCGCGTCACTCCGTGCGCTGGGTTCGATTGGCATTGTTGATAATCGAATAACGTAATGCGTCCCTGCCTCCTTTGCATCGTTGAAAGGTCCAGTTGTTCGTGATTCCTTCGCCCGAGAACTTGGACATCGTTCAGTTGCCGTTCCAACCGGCGGCGCGCAAGTCAGAACTAGAGAGTTACTGTCCGCCTGACGGACTGGGAGTGACGCGCCCTACCTTCACGGCATCTGCGCATTATTCGTGAGATTGCAGTCGCGCGAGGTAGGGCGCGTCACTCCGTGCGCGCCGAAGGGGTTCGATTGGCATTGATGATAATCTAATAACGCAACGCGTCTTTTCCTCCTTCGCCCGGGAGTGGACATTCAGTCGCCGTTCCAACCGGCGGCGCGCAAGTCAGAACTGGAGAGTCGCTGACCGCATGCGGGCTGGAGTGACGCGCCCTACCACTTTGCGTTCATCCCTGGGCAGGTCGCGGCACACCAGCCTCTTCGCGAAGCAGTCGAGGCGTTGGGTATAAAATATGACACGCCCTACAATTTTGCGTTTGCTTCAAACGCTGGTGTCATTACGTTTCGCCGGATGGACTTGCCTGTTCGCAAAAAACTTCCACATACCATTCCACAATGGGTTTCAGAAGGCAGTTGGTTCTTCATTACAATCAAATGTCTGCCGCCGGGAAAGAATCAGTTATGCCGTGCGGGAACTGGTGACGCCGTGCTATCAGCAATGAAGCACAACCACGGGAAGTTGGTTTGGTATTGTCGTCTATGCCTGCTGATGCCGGATCATTTGCACGCCATCCTCGCTTTTCCACGCGACCCTGGAATGAAAACAGTCATAAAGAATTGGAAAAAGTATGTGGCTGGAAAACATGGTGTGGATTGGCAGCGCGATTTCTTCGATCACCGCCTTCGCGACCATCATGAACTGGACGAGAAGACCAGTTATATTCTGATGAATCCCGTCCGCAAAGGCTTGTCCGAACGCGCGGAAGATTGGGTATGGGTCTTGCGTCCAAATGATCGACTTCCACCCCTGCTCGGGTAGGAGGTGCGTGTTGACGCCAGGTAGGGCGCGTCACTCCAGCCCGCATGGCGGGCAGCGACTCTCCAGTTCTGACTTGCGCGCCGAAGGGGTTCGATTGGCATGATGAACCCGGATAGAACCTAACGCGTTTATCCCTCGCTGTGTTAAAAGGCCCTGTTTCCTGTATCGATTGTGAATCGTTGGTTTTTTGGCGAAGCCTCGCGATGCGGCGCGCAAGTCAGAACTGGAGAGTCGCTGCCCGCGTACGGGCTGGAGTGACACGCCCTACCTCGCGCAATTGCAATCTCACGAATACTGCGCAGATGCGATGGTAGGGCGCGTCACTCCGTGCGCGCCGAAGGGGGTTGATTGGCATGATGATGATCGAATAACGCGATGCGTCCCTTTCCCCCTTTGCGTTAAAAAACTGGGGGTTGAAAACCCCGGCAGCTCAAAACGGTGACACAAACCTCCAGGCAAGGGGAATGGGCGTTCCATCCAGAAAACGGGCCGACCCTGTTCGATTGATCCCGTTCATAAACCAGACGTTCAATTCTCCCGTGCTCTTGCGCCAGATCAGGTCGTTCTGGCCGTCATCGCTTACATCGGCAGTCATCGGCTGTTCCAACAACCTGGTACCCGGCCGGTGAAATCCAAGGATGCCGGAAGGGCGAGGCTTGTATCTTTCCGGAACAAGGCCGATGTAAGAAGGGCGAGGCTTGTATCTCTCGGGAACAAGGCCGATGTAAGAAGGGCGAGGCTTGTATCTCTCCGGAACAAGACCGATGTAAGAAGGGCGAGGCTTGTATCTCTCGGGAACAAGACCGATGTAAGAAGGGCGAGGCTTGTATCTCTCCGGAACAAGGCCGATGTAAGAAGGGCGAGGCTTGTATTTCTCCGAATTGGGCCGCTTGCCGAAGTGCGAAATGCTGACTTGCCGCGGATCGGTTTATTACGAAAGATGCGGGGCATGTCTGGAGCCAAACCTCTGTCATCGCGATCACCGGCGAATGCATCGCGCTGGGAAGACCTCATTTTTCAGACCCTCGGAAACCCCAAACGTTGCCGTTTACTCTATGCATTGGCGAGAAATGCATCGCAATCCGCGTCCAAGCTCCGGGTTGGAGTCGGACTCAGCCTGGATGCGACGTTAAAACATTTGGTCGCGATGCGCTCTGCGGGTTTATTGATTGTTAAGCAAGACCCAACCGATGCGCGCCGGCGGTTTTATTCGTTGGTGCCTGCCATTCAACCGGTGACCACGGCTACCGGTCATATGATCGATTTCGGTTTCCTCGTGGTGCGGTTTTAGATTGCGAATTGCCCTCTTTCTATAGTTGCGTTACATCAAGACTCACATTTCATGGTGTATGCGCTAACTATCTTCCTTTCTGCCTTCCTCCTGTTTTTGGTCCAATTGATCATTGGCAAACGCATCCTGCCGTGGTTCGGTGGCGCGCCAGCGGTTTGGACCACCTGCATGTTGTTCTTTCAACTGCTGCTGCTCGCAGGCTATGCCTATGCCCATTTTCTTTCCGCGCGGTTTTCAAAAACGCTACAGGCCAGAATTCATGGGACCATCCTGCTGGCCTCCCTGGTTGTCCTTGGGGCGCTCTGGTGGCAGTGGGGAACACCCATTCTGCCTGGTGAAAATTGGAAACCGGTGTCGCCTGAAAATCCTGCATGGCAGATTCTGAAGCTGCTTTCAGTCAGTGTTGGCGTCCCATTCTTCCTCCTTTCATCGACCAGTCCACTGTTGCAGCGCTGGTATAGTTTCCAGGCCGACCGAACGCAGACCTACCGTCTTTACGCGCTTTCGAATGCGGGCTCGATGCTGGGGTTATTGAGTTATCCGGTTTTGATTGAACCGTGGAGCCGTTTAGGCTGGCAGGGGGTTGGCTGGGGTGTGTTCTACGTTGTCTTTGTAATCGGCTGCCTCGCCTGCGCGCGACGACTCGCCAAGTCCCCCGACCGCGTTGAAGAGGCAAGCAGCAGTCGGAAAATTCACGTGGTGGGTGTTGGAAGGATTATACAATGGCTTCTGCTCGCAACCGCGACGTCGGCAATGTTGTTGGCAGTAACAAACAACCTCTGCCAGGAGGTGGCGGTCGTGCCATTCCTTTGGGTGTTGCCGCTGAGTCTTTATTTGCTCTCGTTCATTATCTGCTTTGATTCACCGCGTTGGTATCAGCGTCGCTGGTTCGTGCTGGCATTGACCGTCAGCAGCCTGGTCGTTTTAGTCACCACCTTCAAAGGAATCCACCTGCCGATCGTGACGCATGTCTTTGCCTATGGCGCTTTTCTGTTTCTATTCTGCATGACCTGTCATGGCGAATTAGTTGCCCTCAAGCCAGAGTCCTCGCAATTAACACTTTTTTACCTGATGGTTGCCCTGGGAGGAGCATTTGGCGGGATATTTGTCGGTTTGCTCGCGCCCATGTTGTTCAGTGGATATTGGGAATTTCATTTGGTCCTCCTGGCCGGTTGGATTGTTCTGACGTGGGTGTTTGCCCAGGATAAAAGATCTTTTTTTTATACCGGGGATAGGGTGTACCTCTGGGTGATGTTCGCGGTTGCAACTTACCTTTTCGTCCGGGTGGCTTTCCAATTTCGTTTCGTTGCAGAGACCTTCCTGCCTTACGTGGACATTACCTATACATCGCTGATTCTCGCTCTGGGACTTGCGGCGTTGCTCGCTTCATTCACGATCAGGAGGAACTTTGGACAATCGAAGTATTGGCCGAGAATAATGGTCGGCTCCGTTATTTTCATCGCTGAATGTTTTATGTTGAATCGAACGCGAAGCACCGGTCCGGGAACTCTAGATGCGAATCGTAACTTCTATGGCGTTACTCGTGTGGAACAAAGGGAAGCAGTTGAAAGAAAGTTGTCTCTCGTTCAGTTGTCTCACGGGCAAATTATCCACGGGATTCAGTTTCTGGACGAGGAGTTGAGGGGTAATCCGGTCGGCTATTACTCCACAAACAGCGGCATCGGACGCGCCTTCCAGTTTCATCCGCGGCGGACAGGTCCAGAGCATCAGGCTATGAATATCGGCGTGCTTGGATTGGGGGTTGGGACATTGGCAGCTTTTGGCCGTCCCTCTGACCAGATCCGATTTTACGAAATCAATCCGGTCGTGATTCATTACTCATTAGGAGAACGTCCGTTCTTTACCTATTTGAAAGAAAGCGCTGCGACCGTGGAGGTCGTCGCCGGAGATGCCCGACTCACAATGGAACGGGAACTGGCGACCGGGCGCCTTAATCAATTCGATATCCTCGCAATGGACGCGTTTTCGAGTGATTCAGTTCCAACTCACCTGCTCACGAGTGAAGCGTTTGAGGTTTACCTCGGGCACTTGCGGGATAAGGAATCCATTCTGGCCATCAATATCTCCAATCGGTTCCTCGATTTCCGGGACCTGATGTTGAGCATGGCCAAAAAGTTCGGGATGAAAGTTGCCATCGTGAGTTGCAGGGGGGATTGGCCGGACCGAACGCCTTCCCTCTGGTGTTTAATGAGCCGCGGGCAGGTGGCTGGATCATCCTGGCTTCACAAACAGCATGGCTCCCTTGCAACGGAATGAGATTATTTGGACAGACGATTTCAGCAATTTGTTCCAACTGCTGAAACACTGAGATGTGTTGGGTGTGATTTTAGACGGGTGAGATGGGTTTAGCTGAGGCCCAACGGGCCGGCCATTCCTCAGCCCAGGCCATCGGCCTGGGAATGCAGCAAATTAGACCGTGCGGCCTGAAGGGCCGCGATATCTCCTTCTAATAGGCGGCGCTTTCGATCTCGGCCCTTCAGGCCTCAAATCAGGTAAACGGCTAGACCCAGGCCGATGGCCTGGGCTGAGGGATTGCGGCCCGTTGGGCCTTGGGCAGATCGCGGCAATCGCCGAACGAATCTTTATGTCCTCACCCGTTTAAAATCACACCCAGATGTGTTACTGACGTAAACTAAACCTTTTCACACACACTATAAATTGTTAGGGTCGCGCAGATTTATGGCCACTATTCAGAGACTTTGGAGCACTAAACGTCGATTCCGGATCCTCGCTGCGATTTTCGGCGTGGCTTTGATCTATCTCCTTCCGTTCCTGGCGATGCCAGGGTTTGCGGCGATCTATCTGAAACTCGAAGGCATCGACGGTGAATCGACTTCATTGGCTTTTCCCAAGATGATCCAAGTGGACTCGGTGCAATGGGGTTCTGGACGCGGAATTTCCATGCCGAAAGCAGGAGGCGATCGGGAGGTATCTGCTGCGAGCGTTTCTGAAATCAATTTAAGTAAGCCTATGGATAAAGCCAGTCTGCCTATCTTCCGGGAAGCTGTAGCCGGGCAGACGGGCAAAGCGGCCACCATCTACTTCACCAGTACAGCAGGCGGCGGGCAGGAAACGGCTTACTATGAGATCACCTTGAGCGATGTCCTTGTCTCTAGCTTTTCTCAGGGCTCGGGAGGAGATCGTCCTTCGGAGTCGTTGTCGCTGAATTTCACGAAGATAGCCCTCAAGTACACCCCTCAAGGAGCAGAGGGAAAGTCTGGCACTGCCATCAATGCTTCCTATGATTTAACTACAGGTAAGGCGCAATAATTTAGGCTCCTGTTCGAATTACGAGCGGTATGGCTCTGAATATATCCAAGCGTCACCGCAAACGACTGAGACTTTTGTTTTTAGCCGGTATCTATTTTCTGCCTTTCCTGACGGTCATCAATGCCACGAACCTGTTCTTAAAGGTTGATAGCATCAAAGGGGAAGCGATTGAGGATGCCTACAAGGGTTGGATTGAAACTGAAAGTGTTTCCTTTGGCACGGGACGAACTTTTTCCAGCGGTAGTGGGGCGCGGATTCCTTCAAAAACATCGGTCTCGAGCCTGACAGTTTCAAAACGTGCCGATAGTTCATCTCCTCTCCTTTTTAAAGACTCGGTCAGCGGTCCGGCCAGGACGGTTGATTTGGATTTCGTTCAAACGATCAGTGCAACCAGGCAACGGTATTATTCTGTAAAACTTTATGAAGCCATGGTTTCGAGCTTTTCCTTCAGTGGTTCCGGCGATTCCGTCCAGGAGAGCGTTAGCTTTGATTATTTGAAAATGGAGATGACTTACGTCGACTTCACGAGAACCCCAGCGCTTTCCTCTACAATTTGGTACGATGTTGTGACCGGTGAAGCCGGCACCGGGTCAGCGCCGGTAAATTCTCCCCCTACAATTTCGGCGATCTCCTCCACTAACACTGCGGAAGATCTGGCCGTCACAGTTAATTTTACAGTCAGCGACGCGCAAACCTCCGCAGGGGCCCTGATTCTTTCGGCGAGCTCTTCGAACCCCGCCGTCGCCCCGGTTTCTGGAATCACCTTCGGCGGCAGTGGTGGGACTCGAACCGCTACGATTCTTCCAGCAGCCGACCAGAACGGAACGTCCACCATCACCATTCACGTTTCCGATGGATCACTGACTTCCGGCAGTTCCTTCCTCCTGACGGTAAACCCTGTGAACGATGCACCGACGATTTCGGCTATCTCGGGAAAGGTGACCGATGCGAACACTCCGATCAACGTGTCATTTCAGGTCAATGACGTTGATACCGCACTTGATACACTCTCTATCACTGCGGAATCCAGTAAGAGCCTGTCTGAAAAGTCAGTATTCCATAGGAATCAAGCCAATCGGCGGAGTTGAATTCGTATCATAGCGATATAGATCCAAGCTTCTGCGCTTGTTTCTGCGGTTTCGTAATCGCGCACCAAG
>JACDHS010000185.1 GCA_013820875.1 Verrucomicrobiota bacterium
AACGCCATCTCCCTCTCCCTTTCGGAAAGGGAGAGGGCCGGGGTGAGGGATTTCCGCGGACGAGTGCTCAAAGAAGTCTCATGACCTTTTTCCCAAACACCATGACGAGAGCTGACGTCCAAGGAAACAGACGTCTTCTCCCTCTCCCTTTCGGAAAGGGAGAGGGCCGGGGTGAGGGATTTCCGCGGACGAGTGCTCAAAGAAGTCTCATGACCTTTTTCCAAAACACCATGACGAGAGCTGACGTCCAAGGACGCAGACGTCTTCTCCCTCTCCCTTTCAGAAAGGGAGAGGGCCGGGGTGAGGGATTGCTTTCGGCGGCTCATTACTTCTGGGTTGCCTGGTTCTCACTCACACGAACGAGCATCCCATCCACCGGTGTATCCAAGGGAGAAATGCAGGCCAGTTCACCCGGCTTCAATCCGTCGGTGATGATTACATTTTCTTTTTCGATCCTCGTAATTTCAACGCGACGCAGCCGCAGACGATTCTCCTGATCCACCAATTTGATTTCATCTCTGCCACGAATTGCGGCGCGCGGCACAATGAACACTTCCTCCGCCGAAGTTCCGGAGATTTCCGCGTCAACAAACAATCCAACAGCGAGCGGTTGCTCACCGGCTTTTGTTTCGCGTCCATAAGGATCAACCACCCGCGCAACGACATTCAACATGCGCGTCCTCGGATCGATTTCACCTTCAGTGCGCACTACACGCCCGGTCCATTCGTGAGTCTTATTGCCGAACCGCGCCCGAAGAATGACCGTAGGTCCATTCATCCCGGCAAGGCCATTGGCGGATGTGTGTGGCAGGTTCAAGTAGGCCAATTCATCGAGGGCGATCGGCAGCCGAATCTCCGCGTAATCCACCGCGTAGATCCGCGCGACCGCTTCACCCCTGGCGAGGTATTGTCCGACATCGACATTCTTCGTCCAAACGCGGCCATCGAACGGTGCTTTAATTTTTGTGCGCTCCAGGTCCAGTTCAGCAGCACTGACATTGGCTTTGGCGAATTCGATCGCTGCGTAAGCTTCGGCGAGTTGAGGTTCGCGCAGGAGCAGGGGATTGGCCTGCCCTTTGCCGAGCGATTTCCATTCCTCTTTTGCCACTTCTGCCTCGGCTTGTTCGCGTTGAACACGGACCTGCGCCTCGGCCAGAGCAGCCTTTGCGCGGGTGAGGGCGAGTTCATAGTCGCGCTGATCCAATTGCACAATGACTTCGCCTTCATTGAAGAATCCACCCGCCGCAAACGATCGTGAAACGGCTGTGACTTTCCCCGGCACTTCAGAAACCAGCTTGATATCTGTGCGGGGCAGAACGCTGCCTTGCGTATGAACCTTGAATTGATGCGACTGCGGTTCGACCCGGACCACCCGCACCATGGGAACAGGCGCCTCGCGCGGTTCGGGTTTCACCTTCGGCTTGTTGAGAATCATTAGTGCCATCGCACCAACGCCGACGACGAGCACAGCCAAGGGGATGAGAATTTTGAGCGCCGTTTTCATTTATTTACCTATCGCGGTTTGCGTCAGCAGAGTCTGAAATGTTGTTATTGTGAAAGCCGCCTCCCAGCGCGAGATGCAGGTCAATGCGGTTGTCGAGGCGCAGGCGTCGGACGGAGAGAAGCTGACTTTCAGATTCGAGCGCGCGCCGTTGGGCTTCGAGCAGGGTAACGAAATCTTCCAAACCAGCATTATAGCGCTGTTCCGCCAGGCGAACTGCGGCAGTGGACTGCTCAGTGGCTTCAGCTAAATCTATTTCACGGCGGGTGAGCAGTTCTTCGGAGGCCAGCGCATTTTCAACTTCACTGAAGGCGCGAAGAGTTGTTGCTGCGAAGCTTTCTGACGCTTCTCTCGCGCGAGCTTGAGCGAGTTTTATGTTTCCACGCAAACGACCCCCTTCAAAGATTGGTTGTGCAACATTGGCAGCGAGCGCCCAAACGTTGAACTGGTTCGAGAGTAGATCAGAGAGTTCCGAACTGGAACGTCCCCCAGTGGTCGTCAAAGCAATACGCGGGAAGAGTGCGGCCCTGGCTTCCTGGACACGTGTGTTTGCTCCGGCCATGCGCCGTTCAGCGGCTACGAGGTCCGGTCGGCGATCGAGAAGTTCACTGGGCAGACCGGCTGGAATTTCCTTTTGAAGTTTTGGCAATTCCTTCGCGCCACCCTGCTTGGCTGAGGGATAACGTCCGAGCAAGATTTCTAATTGGCGTTGCGCGCTTTGCAATTCGCGTTCGCGCTGTGCGACCAAAGCTTTCGCCCCGGACTCACTGGCGAGCGATAATCTCAGGTCGAGCGGTGGTCGAATGCCTCGCTCGTAACGTGTCCGAACTTGTTGTGCGGTGGTTGAATAGTTTTTGGCAGTATCCCGCGCGAGATCCAGTTGCCGGCCAGCTTCGGTGGCAGCGATCCAGGCTTTGGCAGTCTGCGCCGCCAATGATTGTTGAGCCGCCCGAAAATCATTGGTGGATGCTTGCGCTTCGGTCAGGGCTGCCTGGCGACCTGCGCGCACACGCCCCCACAGATCCAGTTCCCAACTAAGATTGAGCGCGACTCCGTGCGTAGTTGAACGAGAGGTCAACACCCGGTCGCCAGCGCCGGGGATTGGCAACCCGACAAAGTTTTGCTGCCGCCTTGCTGAGTCGAACGAAACGTTGGCGCGCGGATAAATATCAGCCCCGGCGATTTGCGACTGAGCCAGTGCCGCATCCATGCGCGCGGCCGCGATTTTCAAATCATGATTCTGTCGAAACGCTTCTTCAATCAGCGCGGTGAGATCTGCATCGCCCAAATAGGACCACCAGTTTTCCAGCACGGCGTTGGTCGGGGCAGGGGAAGTCCACTCCGCTGGAACGGGAACGCTCTTGCTCAGTTCAGCGCGTTTCGGAGCGGAAGAGCAGGAGCTTAGTAGTGCTAGAAGTAAGACTGCAACCCATCTCATTTTTTTCTCCTTTTTGAAACCTCTGCTCGCATTCCAGTCGCAAGGAAAGTCACCATTTCGCTGATGGCTTTTTCGGTATCGTTCGGGTCGCAAAGACCGCCGGACATTGTTTTTAAGCCAGTGGGATCGCACATGATATGGGCCATCGCCCCAATCACGAATTGGATACGCCAATAAAGAACATCTTCAGGGAGACCTGGCAGGGCGCAACGGAATGCGGCAGTAAAGCGCCTGATGACATCGCCAAACTGTCCGTGCATCAGCTTTTGAAGCTGCTCACTCGGTTCGGCGATCGTTCGGCCAAACAGGCGCATTACGACGGGACCACCTTTACCAGGGTCGCGTGCCAAACGAAGCGCAGGACCAATCAACACTCCGATGACCTTTTCGACATTGAGCGGACTTTTTCCGGCTTCCGCCTCGAGTTGATCCAGTAATTTGAGCCGTTCCTTGTTCAACGGAGTGAGGCGTCGGGAAAAGACTGCTTCGATCAAAGCCTCCTTGGAACCAAAGTGATAGTGGACGGCGGCCAAATTTACCCCGGCCACAGAAATGATGTGCCGCAGCGAAGCAGAATCAAATCCAAGATCCGCAAACGCCTGCTCTGCGGCATCCAGGATGAGTGTTTTTGTGTCGGACTCGGAAATACGGTTCATCTTCAAACGTGCGATTCAAACGAACGTTTGAACTTATCCTTATCCTTCCTCGATTTTTGTCAAATCAGGATTAGAGCCTTGTCTGGGTGGAACGGGCTACGAGCCCGTTGTCGGTGGCAACCTGCCACCGACATCCCGGCAGTCCAACACGCACTAGTTTAGAGCAGGCCTGCTGTTTCCGGGAAGCCGCACAAGATGTTCATGCTTTGCACAGCCTGGCCGGAAGCGCCTTTCACAATGTTATCTTCGGCGCTCATGATAATCAGGCGCCCGGTGCGTGGATCCAACCTCCAGGCGATTTCAGCGACATTGGTTCCCACCACATTTTTGGTGTCCGGCAGAGCTTTGCCCTCGAGAACTCGTACGAAAGGTTCATTGGCATAGGCGGATCGATAGCAGGCGGAGATTCGTTCACCAAGAGCAGTCATTTCATCCGCTGTGCTGAAGTTGTCTGTGGGTGCAGCGTAGAGAGTCGTCAAAATGCCACGATTCACTGGAATCAAATGCGGCGTGAATTGCATGGTAACTGGCTCACCCGCTGCCGTGCCAAGTTCTTGTTCGATTTCGGACAGGTGCCGGTGTTTGGGCAATCCGTAAGGACGCACGCTTTCGTTGCATTCAACAAAGAGGTAATCCACGTCGGCTTTGCGGCCTGCACCGCTGACGCCGCTCATGGAATTGGCAATGATACCCGTCGGCTTAATAAGTTTCGCCTTAAGCAGTGGAATCAATGGCAGCAGAATGCTCGTGGGATAACAGCCGGGTGACGCGATCAGTGACGCCTCTTTTATTTTTTCGCGATAGACTTCCGGCAAACCGTAAACCGCCTTTTGCAACAGTTCAGGAGCAGGATGATCATGGGCGTAAAACTCCTTATAAACTTCTGCGCTGCGCAATCGAAAATCGGCGCTCAAATCAATGACCTGACAACCAAGTTGGAGTAGGGGAATTGCGTATTCCGCAGCCACGCCATGAGGGAGGGCGAGAAAAACAATCTGCGCCTGGGTTGCGAGCAGTTCCGAATTCGGCTCGCTGAAACGGAGAGCTTTCGATTTGGGATGACTGGCGAACTTTGGAAAAATCTGTGCAACAGTTTGGCCAGCGTATTGACGCGAAGTGACCGCCGTCAGTTCTGCGTGGGGATGATTCAACAGCAGGCGCACGAGTTCTTCGCCTGAATAACCGGATGCGCCAACGATGGCGACTTTAACAGGAGCAGAGTTCATTTTGCATTTGAGTATTGGAGCAATGGAGCAATGAGTTCAATACTCCATCACGCCATTCCGCGGTACACCACAGGTAAATATTTAAAACAAAAAAACCCCGCCAGCAAATGCCAGCGAGGTTCGTGAAAGGGAAACCAGATTAACGTTTGCTGAACTGGAAACGTTTGCGGGCGCCGGGTTGACCGTATTTCTTACGTTCTTTCATGCGGGAATCGCGCGTCAGCAAGCCGTTGGTCTTCAACGATGGGCGAAAGTTTATGTCAGCTTCGAGCAATGCGCGGGCAATGCCGTGACGAACTGCGCCAGCCTGGCCAGTTTGGCCGCCACCAGCCACATTGACACGAACATCATATTTGCTCGTGCTGTCTGTGACGGTGAAAGGTTGAATCACAACTGAACGGAGGGTATCAGTTGGAAAATAGTTTTCAAACGCACGTCCGTTGATCGTGATCTTGCCAGAGCCAACGGCGAGGCGAACACGTGCAACTGAAGTTTTGCGGCGTCCGGTCCCGAGAAATTCCTGAAGTTTTTCTGCCATAATCTAAATTATTTCGCTGGAGCTAAAGTTGCAGGTTGCTGGGCGGCGTGAGGATGCTCACTGCCTTTGTAAACTTTGAGTTTGGTCAACATCTGGCGGCCGAGACGATTCTTTGGAACCATACCTTTAACGGCATGGTGAATCAAATTCTCAGGCTGTTTCGCACGCACTTCAGGGACGGAGCGATATCTTTCGCCACCCTTCCAGCCGGAATAGCTCATGTATTCCTTTTGGTCTTCTTTCTTGCCGGTAAGGCGAACTTTTTCTGCGTTGATAACGACAACAAAGTCGCCCGCATCCAAGTGGGGAGTATAGATAGGTTTGTTTTTTCCGCGAAGAATGTCAGCAATCTGTGCTGCGAGACGGCCCAAAACTGCGCCATCAGCGTCAATAACGTGCCATTTGCGCTGTTCTAAGTCGATTTTCGGCAAAAATGTTTTCATCAAAATCCAATTTAAGGAGGCGAGAAGGTAGCAAACAAGCAAACCAAGTCAATAGCCCTTTTCTAAGTTTTTACTTAATAATCGCCGGATTGGTTCGGGACGGCGCCGGATCCTTGGTTGTACCTATATAGGTACCGCGCTCTGCCTTGATTTTCACCCTTCTTTCTGTCCTGCAACAAGCTTTTCCAACTCCGCCACTCTCCGAATCAAGTCCGGCAATTGCTGGATGGCAATGATCTGTCTTTTCTCCTGACGGTCAGGTATCGCCGGTGTTCCCCAAACTTTCTCGCCATCACTAATATTACCGATTATACCGGATTGGCCCGCGACAACCACTTTGCTGCCGATCTTTAAATGACCAGCGACACCGACCTGCCCGGCAAGCGTGGTATAGTTGCCCACGCGGGTGCTTCCTGCGATGCCAACCTGCGCCACGATCAAACAATTCTCCCCAATCACAACGTTGTGCGCAATCTGCACCAGGTTATCAATTTTCGTCCCTTTTCCAATCGTTGTCGGTCCCAGGGCTCCACGGTCAATCGTCGTGTTTGCGCCGATTTCAACGTCATCGCCGATCACTACCCCGCCGATCTGCGGAACTTTACGGTGAACGCCGGAATCCAGGACATATCCGAACCCATCCGATCCAATAACAGACCCCGAATGAATGCGGACGCGATGTCCAAGATGCGTGTTGCCATAAAGTACCACGTTAGGGAATAAATGTGAGCCGTCACCGATCACGCAGTCGGACGCAACATGGTTGCCGCCCTGCAGAATCGCTCCTGCGCCGATCTTCACGTTTTCGCCGACCACACAATGAGGCCCAATATGTGCGGTTGGATCCACCTGGGCAGATTTGGCGACCATCGCAGTGGCAGCGATACCCGCGAGGTACTTCGGTTCCGGGAAAAACAACGGCAGGACCTTCGCGAACGCAATCCGCGCATTCGGCACTTTGATCAAAGTCTTTTTGGTAATACCAAAATGTTTATCGATTAATACCGCCGCCGCCGCGCTGTCGTCCGCGCTTTTGAAATACATCTCATTCTCGGCAAAGGTGAGGTCACCCGGTTTGGCGGCATTGGCAGGCGCGAAACCGGTGAGTTGAATCGCGGGATCGCCCAGGACTTCGCCCCCAAGTTGTTCGGCCAGTTCAGCAGTAGTTGTCAGAAACATAAAAAGATCAGATGCCCCGCTCGTTGATGACTTCATTCTTTTCCCCGAGAACAATCACCTGAGGTTGCCACCCCTTCGCCTGGGCGGCATCCACTTCCGTGTAACTCATGATCGTCAGGCGATCTCCCGGTTTGCCCAGATGCGCCGTCGCTCCGTTCAGCACGATATCGCCGGAACCCCGTTCTCCGGGAATGATATAGGTCTCGAACCGTTCCCCATTTGCCATGTTGCTGGCGAGAATGCGCTCAAACGGCACAAATCCCACCTTTTCCATCAGGCAAAGATCAATCGTCATACTGCCTTCGTAGTTAACGTTGGCAGCCGTGACCTGGGCTCGGTGAATCTTCGATTTCAGTAAATGGACTAACATCTGGTTGTTACAATCTTCGTTGCACCGGGTTGCTTGATTTCGTTCAAAAGCTTCTTTGCTTTGCAACAATTCGACACTTATTCGTTTGAACTCCGGTGAAGCGAACGTTGACTTAAAAAATGTCGCTCAATATAAAAGCCGCTACAGCAACAATTCAACTTCTACTTTAAAACACTTAACAGAAACCTTTTTATGAGCAGAAAAATTCGTTACGGCATGGTTGGCGGCGGTCGCGGAGCCTTTATCGGTGCGGTTCATCGCATCGCCGCAGCCATGGATCAACAGATTGAACTCGTCTGCGGCGCCTTCAGTTCCGATCCCGAACGGAGCAAAGCCAGCGGATGCGATTTCTTCCTTCCCCCGGACCGTTGCTACGGAACTTTCCAGGAAATGATCAAAGCCGAAGCAAAACTCCCGGCCGATCAACGCATGGATTTCGTCGCCATCGTCACCCCGAACCACATGCATTTTCCGCCAGCCAAAATGGCGCTGGAAAACGGTTTTCACGTTCTCAGCGACAAACCGGCCACGCTCAACCTCGCCGAAGCGAAGAAGCTGCGCGACATCGTTAAGAAAACCGGGCTGATTTACGGTCTCACCCACAATTACACCGGCTATCCGCTCGTCAAAGAAGCGCGCGACCTTATCCGCGCCGGTAAACTCGGCAAACTCCGGAAAGTAGTCGTCGAATACCCGCAAGGCTGGCTCGCCACCCGCATTGAAGCCTCCGGCCAGAAACAAGCCGCCTGGCGCACCGATCCAAAACGCAGCGGAGCAGGGGGTTGTGTCGGCGATATCGGCACCCATGCCGAAAACCTGGCCGAATACATCACCGGCCTTCAGATCCAGGAACTTGCCGCCGACATCACCACATTTGTGAAAGGTCGCAAACTCGATGACGACGTCAATGTGCTGCTCCGTTTCAAGGGCGGCGCCAAAGGGATCCTGCATGCATCGCAGATCAGTGTCGGCGAAGAAAACAACCTGAACATCCGCGTTTACGGCGAGCTCGGCGGTCTCGAATGGCATCAACGTGAGCCGAACACGATGCTGGTGAAATGGGCAGACAAACCGGCTCAACTCTATCGTGCGGCCAACGGCTATCTCGGAGCCAACGCCCTCGCTGCCGGACGCACTCCCCCCGCGCATCCCGAAGGATACCTTGAAGCCTTTGCCAACATTTACAAAAACTTCGCCAATGCCATTCGCGCCCGAGAAGCAGGCAAGAAACTCGGCAAGGATGATATCGCCAACGACTTCCCAAAAATCGACGATGGTGTCCGCGGGATGGCATTTATCGAAGCCGTCGTGAAATCGTCCAAAGCCAACTCCAAGTGGACCAGGCTGGATCAGTAAAACAGTATTCAGCGAGCAGTTTTCAGAAACGGGGGGACTTCAGCATTGAATACTGAAGAAAGTGGCGCGCCCGCCGCGACTCGAACGCGGGACCCTCTGCTTAGAAGGCAGATGCTCTATCCAACTGAGCTACGGGCGCAAACGCCAACGCTATTTTGCTTTAATAAACGATTCCGGCAAGTTCATTCCGATGCCTTTCGCTTAAGCGACTTTGCAGGACTGGGAGCAGGGACGGCGACAGCCTCGCGGTCTCGCGCTCGCGGCACTGGAGAAAGCCCATATCAAGCTAAACTGCTCTTAATGTTTCCAATTCCTGCTGAACTTTGCGCCAGTGCGTGCCGTTCCAGAAAAGTTTACCGCAACGTTCGCAACGCCAGAATTTATCGAGCCATAGATAGGTTTTCGGCGGGATCTCCTCTTTCAATTGTTCTTTAGCGGTTTCCAGCAGCTTGCCGCCGCACGTACTACAACGCGAGGCGCGTCGCTCCAGGTGGAACTCGGCGAAGGCGGCGGCGAGTTGTTCGGGAATGTGCAGGGCAGGGGGAAGCCAGAGCGAACGCAAATGGCCGTCGCGCAAAACACCGCGTTCCATCATGCCGCTATCGGTGGTGAGGACAACCGCCTTGATCTTATCAGCGCGACGCAGCAGTTCGGCGTCATCGATGCCGTATTCCCAATGCGCGTCGTATCCCGCAGCGCGCAACCAGCGAGCCAGACCTCCGAGTCCCGCATCACACCAGAACACCGGTTGATCAGGATAATCACCGGGATTCGTTCTGTGCCGCACATAGGTCTGGATTTTGCGCTGGGTGATTTCGTGGACCTGGTGAAAGGCGACTGGCAGGAGGATACGTTTCTCTCGGCTCAACTCTTCGGCCCGCGTCGAAAACCAATGCAGCGCCTTATCCATCCGGCGCGGATGGAGTGGGGCGAGCAGTTGCCGAAATCGGGTCGCGTAAGCCGAACGAATCCGTTTCATCCTGGTGAACGTTCGTTTGAAACCAGGCGTTCATCAACCTGCCGACTGGCGGTGGAATAAGTGTTTTTGTGGAAGCTGGAGTTTTCGATGATGTCTCGCCCGGTAGGGACACTTGCAATAATTATTAGAAGTTTTTCCGGTTGTTACTCCCGGAAGGGAGTTCCGATAATAGCCCACCGCTTTAGCCGTGGTTTCAATGGAGCGGCGCTCAAGTCCCGAAGAAGGGACGGTCGAATCTTTGCCAAAGACCTACGTTTGTGAAAATCACCTCTATAGTTCTGGTTTCCCGAGGAGACGAATTTGGACTGCGGTGGCAAGCGAAGCGCGACACCGCTTTTGGACGCACAATGCGGGGTTTTCAATTTCTGGTGCTTAAATGCGCCCGAAAGCGCTGTCTTTTAAGATCATCCGGACGTGGGCTGGAGACCATCCAGGCCGTTTCCGGATGATCCGAAAGTGGGCTTG
>JACDHS010000038.1 GCA_013820875.1 Verrucomicrobiota bacterium
GCTGATATTTGAAACGCTCCCTGACCAAGCCTTAAGTCAAGTCATCCCTCCCTTTTTCTTTCGCTCTCTCCCGACCCTTCTCAACTGCCAAAATTGATTCCCCACATTTTCAGACAGGCTCTCAGAACCCAGCAACTTGCGTTCAAAGACAATGAGATTGAGCGAAAGTTTGAAGGCGCAACTAATTATCTGTTCGAGAACAAGATGAACCACAGGCCTTTGACGCTCCTTGGTTCCAATCACCCGGATGGTGCTATCTCCTTTCGAGAAGAACTAATTTACTGGGATAACAAATCCAAAGAAACCCCGGTTAACTTAAAGGATCATCTCCGACAATTTGACGAGTACATCAAAACAGCGGAAAAGAAGGTTGCTTGTTTCCTTGTTATCGGACCGGACTTCACGCCTGAATCAAGCCTTGTGGCAATGCAGTATTTCGTCGAAAACGGAACAACTCTCACTTTGATCACCGCCGGGGAATTGAAAGAGTTGGCTGAACGTTGGAAGGCAAAAGCTGGTACTCAAGCGGAAGGTGCCTTTCCGCTGGGATACTTGATACAGCCGGGTCGTTTCAACCGGCAGCTTGTGCCTCTGTGAGTTCCTCACGATTGTGCTGCTCTCCATGTCGAGGATGACGCTGAGGCTGCTGTGGAGGTGAACTGTGAGCTAAAAGTATGATCTAAAACAAGTTTATCTGTTTTAACAGATCTGACGGCAGAAAGCTTTTTCAATGAACAATGTGACATTGAAGGTGTTGATTAACGGCGAACTCGTGGGGCACATGTTTGACGAGGAGTTCGATCAACCATCGTTTCGCGCTTCGTTTCTGCCAAAACGTTCGTTTGATGAGTATGCACCGCTGTTTACAAAAAACATCCGCGCTGTGGCTGAATATAACATTGACGAGCTGAATCGAGTCAGCCAGGAAATCGACAAGCTAAGGATTTCCATGGAAAGTGAAGGCGGACAGCTCCATTATTCATCAGACCCAAGTTTGCGACCTTTCAAGAGAATTACGGCCGTGCGCATCAGAGGGAGAGAAATTTGTTTTCGGCCCCTTGACTAAGAGTAAATGGTCGAAAAGAAAAGATGGTGCGCGATACAGGTTTCGAACCTGTGACCCCCACCGTGTCAAGGTGATGCTCTACCACTGAGCTAACCGCGCACAAATCGCAAGGCCGATAAAATTGCCATGCACACATCAATTGGCAAGCGCAGAGTTTGGCTGTGCGACGTAAAAGTGGGGGAGGAATTTCCGCCAGGTCTTGGACGAGACCGCCCTGCGGTCAACGACTCCAGAGTTCTGGCTTCGGCACTCCTGTGCCGCTTTTCGTTCGGTTGCAATGACGATGTGAGGTTCGTCAATAACGGCCCACGCGCAGAAAAAGCGGTAGAGGACTATGTGACAGTCGGGATTGCAGCGACGAGCAAGGCCCAGGTAAAGTTCAGCGAAGATCAAAAGCTCTGTAAGAGCGACCTAAGCCGATGATGGCTGACATAGCAAAGTCACCAGACACTCCATTCGAAAATCTGCTGATCACCTTTTTTCACTGCGTATCCCTTGAGGAAAGTTTTGATCTTGCCGCCTGAATCGCGGACGACATCGGTGGCAAACCAAAGCCAGCTTTTGTATTCAGCCATGCCAACGATCGGTCGTTCCATCGAATTTTGAATATCCGCCAGACTCGTCGACAATGATGTGGCAGGAGCGGAGGTTCGGCCTGTTTGCTTCAATCCTTTGCTCACTTGCTCCAACGCTATATTCAGCGTGTTGCTCAAACGTTTGGTGTCGCCGATTTCTTCAACTTCCGTCATTTGGGGGGTGCCGGTGCTGGTTTGGCCTTCCCGATCAGGCAAAGGATTCAATTCGGACATCATTGTCTTCGCCAAAGGATCGAACAGGTAGAATGTGCCCTCCCTGCGGAAAGCAAAGTTCGGGGCGAGATCACCATCGAGATACAGTACAAGCTTGCTGGAGATGACTTTCCATGTGCCGTCCTTTTGCCACTGCTTCTTATCGGATTGGCCTGAGATTTTTGCATTGCTGTTTTGCAGCAGCGAAACCCAGCTCTGCTCATCCATCTTCCCAGAGATTGTTACCCTGCCGTCTTCCGCAAACGTGACCAAAACCTCTTCGCTGGAAGAGCCATAGGTGCATGTCCAGGCACCAGTAACAGTTTGGGCATCCGCATCAGACAGTAGATCAATCGCCGGTTCCGGCGCAGCGTTCCACAGTGCTTTCCAAAGTTCCTCAATCTTTTCCGCCTGCTCCGCAAAATTTTCCAAACGCTTTTCCCAATCCCACGCCCGGATCCAATACCAATCGGAATACTGAGCGTCCTTTGCCTGTAGGACATAGGGCCGAACTGAGTGAGCTCGAACACACACGCGTTCAGCGTGATGCGGATCAGCAATGATGCTTGAAACGTGAGGAATATGTCCGTTCGGACCCGATATATCACGCCATCGCACACCGTCGTTCGACATCACAACTTTGCCTGACGAGCGTGGAACAAGAAACCCGTCTTGCCCTTCGGCCAGCCGGACCGAATCCACCGCGCCATAAAGAACACCTGTTGATGGATGAACGAAGAGGAATGTGAAATCGAAACAGTTGCACAGGAGTTCCCACGTGTTCCCACCATCGTTGGTCTTGTATAATCCACGCCGTTTTCCGGAGTTTTTTGGTTCACTCCATATTTTTCCGCTGTTAACAAAGTACCATTGCTCGTTTTCATTCGTGCTGGCTCGCACGTATCGTCCGCCCACGGGCAAATCGTCTCGTTTGTAGAACTTCTCCTCAACGTTAACGATTCCCATAGCCGAGGCGTAGAAGCTAAAGACTGCGATAAGCGACATCACAAATGCGCGGCGACTAGCCAAAAATGGTCTGTGCGTGTGATTCATTGCAAAAGCTGTCGGCTGCGATGGTTTGAGATTTGTTGGTGTTGGACACCTCTCCTGAGCATCTGTTCACAGAGCTTGGTCTGGCCCTTCAATTTAGTCAGGGATACGGCCGCCGTGCCTGGCTGTATCCGGTTTGTTACCGTTTATGCCGCAAAGCTATCGTCCGAATCCGGCTTTCGCCGTTTGCTGTGGCTCTCGACGATCCTACGGCCGGCCTCGCGCAGCAAATCCCGTAATTCCTCCGGCGACACGGCGCGAACCTCGAAACAGGTGCCAGCAAGCCAGGTCACCACGGCATCGAGGTTGGGAACTTGTAAATGCAACTCAAGAGTGCCGTCCTCCAGGCGTTGCCGCGATTGTTCTCCCGGCCAACGGCCCGCGGTAAACTCGTTCGGACAACCGACCAGCGCATGGAGAACAATTTCGTGTAGCGGTTTTGCGGAAGGTCGCCGTGAAGCCGTCCCTTTGCTGGGTCCAGTTTTCGGTTCGGCGATGACTTTGCCATCGTCGCGACGGCGAATCACGACGCCCATTTGTTTCAGCAGCGCCTCTTCGATCTCAGCCAAACCTTGTGCGTAAGGTGGTTGAGTCGGGAAAGGGATAAAAGTGACGCGGGCATTTGTTAGAGTATCCAGCGCCGGATCCACTTCGATTGGTTCGTCGATCATATTGCTGTAAATCAGCAATGCATCTTCCAAACGTCCCTCCAGCAGAGAGAAGAATCTGGTTTGCGGAACGGGCCGCTTCTTTTTGTTTTTGTTCGGCTTCATGCCAGCAAAGCATACCCGGCGGCCAATCCGTGGCGACGATTTTCTGAAAGGGATCCTTACTATTTACACAAGATGGGCGACTTACTGGTGGTGCAAAAGTGAGGATTGACCCTTTTTGGCGAGGCCATTCCACTTTTCAAAGTCGGCGGAGGCTTAGCGATAAACGCGGTAAAGGATTGTCAGTTCTCCGCCTGCTTCTTTGGCGCGTTTGCCTTGAAGCTGGAGACAACCTTTCTCATTTCATCTTTGTTTTTCGAGAAACGGGACTTCAACGTCCAGGTTAGGATCTGGTGGAAGTGATCCTCATCTTCGACGGTCGTGTGAAAGTAAACGATGTTGATGTTGTCGGCGGACCCTGAAATCTCGTACTGAATGGCATCGTCGCCGTTGATCGTAAGGCGGGTGGGTTTGCTGACCGAAGCCTTTGCAAGGGAAGAGACAATACCTTCCCGCGTCAGGTCGGAGTGGGATTCCAGCGTTAGGTCCTCGTCGAGGTCCTCCTTCGCGTCCGTCAAGACAATGACGTACGTTTCGGCGTACTTGTTGCCGTAGCGTAGTTCCCCCTCTTGATGCAACTCCTTCAACTCTGTCCAAAGTCTGGGGACTGTCAGAGAAAATTGTTCGTCAGATGATACGACAACTTTTGGTTTCGACACTTCCCTGACGATATTCGGAATGAAAATGGCCGCCAGCACACCCACAAGGACGATGCCACCAACTAGAATCGACAGGACAATGATGAGTGCGCGGGTTCCTGAATTTTTTGGGAGCGGTGGCGGCGAAGACCGGCCTGGCAGAGGGGGAGGTTGTTCCATGGCTGTCAACTGTAAATGGTCGATATAAACAAGCAATCACCAACGCAACCAGCCGGCGCGAAGGGCCGACAGCAGTGACTAATATCGGGAGGGCTGACCTTTTTTGGTTGGATCATTGGCGCGTTGTGCATCAAACAGACGATTGGAAAAGTGCGTCCAGCTTGCCGCCCAAGGCGCAAGCCGATGGCGCGCATTTGGCGATTGCAGCCGCTGCAGAAGCGAACTATCTGCTGACGTGGAACTGTCGCCATCTCGCGAACGCACAAATATTAACCCGCCTGGAAGCTGAAGCCCAACGTCTCGACTGGAAATTACCGAAAGTTTGCACCCCTTTGGAATTGATGGGAGACTTGCCTTATCAAACCTGACCCAATCATGGAAGAGCTTTGGGCGGTCAAAGATAAGCTGGCACGAGAGGCCGACTACGATACTGACCGATTTTCGGAGAATTTGCGGGAATGGGCAGAAGAACATCCGCACCCCGGCAGGGTCATCCGCAACCCCGAGGAGTTGCGTCAGTTCGTTGCAGAAGAGGAAAGCAAACGAGAAGAATCCGGTTTAATCCTGAAAGAAAAACAGCCTGGCCAGAATTGATTCGAACCAAAGATCAAAGAACCCGTCGATCATATTGCTGTAAATCAGCAATGCATCTTCCAAACGTCCATCCAGCAGAGAGAAGAATCTGGTTTGCGGAACTCTCCGCTTCTTTTTGTTGTTGTTCGGCTTCATGCCAGCACAGCTTACCCGGTGACCCATCCGTTGCGACGATTCCCTGAAGGGGGCCTTATTATTTACGCATGATGGGCGTCTTACTGGTATGTAAAAAGTGAGGACTAACCTTTTTTTGAGTCGCGCCAGAGATGAATGAACGGTTATTTTTCGCTTTTCACCTCGTTCTTATCAGCTACGGATTCGACCACGATTGTGTAGTGCAGGGACACAAGAAATTCCGTGTCCGAGCATTGTGCGACCATCAGCGGCCGTTCCAATCCGTTCACCGTCACGCGAAAGCGACTCGTATCCACCGAGTGCAATCCCTTCAATCCATCCATTGCCTTGGCAACCAATTGTTCCCGGTATTTTTCCGGGGAACTGAGCGAGCAGTTGCTGCCGTTCAAAGAAATCCGCCACATTGCTCCAGCCGGCGGTTTGATTTTGCCAACTGCCTTCACGAAATCGCTCATCTGCTTCAATGGATCGGTCGGTTGCTTAAAGACTACCTGCGCCAACAGGGCGTTGTGACCGTTTCGATCCCCTTTTTCCTCGCGCGGATACGCCCCTTCCAGCGATGGATCCGCCACACGGAACGCCATTAAATCACCCACACTTTTGGCCGCCTCATGCAGGGCATCACGAGCCGCGGTCAATTCGGCAAGCTGCGCCGCCAGGTCCGCTTGTCTGCTGGTAATATGCACCTGGAACACCCGTTGATCCGCTGGAACGACGACATACGCACCTGAAACCGGATCGGCCTGAGGAAATCCCGGCAGACTTTTACTGCCCCGGCTATAACTGGAAAACACGCTGTCCGAGTTCCCGCAGCCCGAGACAACCGAACCCAATAACGCGATACAAAGAAGCAATAGTTTCATGAATAGGAAATTGTTGTTTTCCATTAGATCACCGCTCCCGCGATTTCGTTGCATAAATTGTTCGAATGACTTTCCTCCCGCCTTTTACCCGCAATCGTCCCACGTGCGTGCAACGGAGTCGGCGATGGATCAAAAAATCGCGTAGCGGACGACGTCAGGTGACTCGTCCCTTTTACGTTGGGTTATTTTCCTCATCAGGAACCGCCCTTATCGCTTGTTGTTCCAACCACGCCGATTTCGACCAAACGGAGACCGCGATTGGATGTGTTCTGCCCAAAATCGAATCGGATGTGTGATGCGTTCACCGGGGCAAATCGGACACGGCTACGTCCGCCTGCCACGATGTCGCTCAAGGTCGCCACCGGCGCATAGGTCTTTCCATCGAGAGAGGTTGACAAGATCACTTGATGGGGAATCCGGGATGCGGGGACTTGCTGCCCATCGCCCTCAAAATAATCGATAAACGCACCACGGATACGTCGGGGTGCTTTCAGGGCAATCGTGACCAACTCGCTCTGTGCGACGTCGGCGAACGTAACGCCGTCGCTGTAAGAACCATCGATGAGATTTGAAAACTGATTGGGACGTCCCGGGATCACATCATTATGTGGGGCCAGTTTGGCCGGGGAGGTGATTTCCGCGCCATCGAACCAGAACGCCACATTGTCCGTCTTCTCCTCCACGCGTCGGAAAACGTCGAGTAATTTGCCACCTTCCGGAAGAGCCTGCAGTTCGGCGAAAAAGTCACGGCTGGAATTCTTCCGCGGATGCTTATGTCCATTCTCATCCAGAAAAAATGCGTGGGGCGAAAAGACGCGGTTTCCCATTTTTCCCAATCTTTTGATCGCCCGTTCAGGAAGCGTGCGTTCAAGGACGAAGATCCGAGTATTCCGTGGCAGGCGATCGAGTTCATCCGTCAAGACCAGTTCCAATTCCTCCGGTTTCATGAAATCGCAAATATGAATGTAGGCATCGATGTAGTTCTGATCGGTGATCGTGTAATTCAGCGTCTCCTCAGGAAAATAAAAATGTATGGTGCCAGGCTTGTAGGAAGAAAAACGCTTTGGGTTTTCCGTGTAGGTTTGATGCAGCGTTCGCCAGGCCAGACCGTTTTCAATGCGGCGGGTCCCATCGCCCTTGATCAGCCCCCAGACGTCTTCTCTACCGCACCAGGCCATTGCTCCAGCGGAGGGGCCGCCGACATCAGCCACGAGCTTGAACGCGCGTGGTTTCACTGCGGGAACTTCCGCGATAAAGAGCTTGTTTCCACTGACGGCGGCAAACTTCGACAGAGTGCGGTATTGGGAATAATATTCGAGGGAATCGCTGTAAAGATCGGCAGATATAAAATCTCCGGTTTCAGCGGCGGTGCGCATGCTCGCAGCACAACTCGGCACGGTGGCGGAACGAATGTCCGCAAGGGCGCCGACTGAATTCAACAAGCAACCTCCCGCCCACTTCGCGCCGGGTGCCGCTCGCTTAATGTCAGCGCGCAGCTTCCGCAGCACATCGCGCTGAATCAAATCCATCGCCTGGCGCAAATCGTAGGTTCTCCGGTTGTTGATGGCGGCAGGATCGACGCCGCCGCCAGTGGACGCCATTAATCCCGGAACGTCCACCTCTGCGAATGATTTATAAGCGGCATTCCACGACTTGTTCAATGCCTTGATTTTATCGTCATACATCTCCGCCAGTTTCTGGCGGAAGGCCGCAGGAAACCGCGAACTCTTTTCGTGTTTATACGTATTCCACCACCAGTTCTCATACCAGCCATAGACGACTTGATCTCCGTATTTGGCGGTCAAGTGCTCGACCACGAGCAGCGTGAACCAGACGCTCCGCTCGGCATTCTCCGGCACATGCAGCGACATCCATGTCTTCGTCGTCCAGTCACCACGAACCTCCGGAGACGGGCAAACGTTCGGCGTGAATTGGTGGCGGATCATCCAGTCCATGAGGGTGTCGAGACTCCGCCAATCCGGCTTGCCCAGACTCGATGGGTCGAAGCCGCCATCTTCGGGCCACGTCAAAAACTTTCGCTCATCCAGCCCAACTTCACTTGGATAGAGCGGAAACCGAATCGCATTGCAACCGAGCGATTTCAGGTAGGCAGCGTCCTCATCGGTCAATGGCCATCCCCGCGCCAACTGCTGAGGTGGTCCGACATTGTATTGATTCACTCCGAAGAGCACCGCCGGGATCTTCGGCAGCGCATCTGCCGAGACGGCAAAAGTTCCGCCGCAGAACGCGGCCAGAATGGCGAGTAGGGTTAGGACTGTTTTCACGATTGGCACCAAGTTCAAGCTACCTGCATCGTCAATGCTAACCTTTTGGCCATCCAGCAAAATCCGGTGGCAGGGCCTGGCTGCGATACACCGTAATAAACTGCTGGATGCGTTCCGATCACAGTGGATTGTCCGCTGCCGCTTTTCGCCCGCCAGCGCGCGGGTCCACTCGAAACCGGTGTATTTGAAGGAGCCGAAGGATCGCCTCGGAAGTAGTGAGGTCTGATCGTGCGCATCTTGACGTTGCTACGGTTGGGGCGGCACACGTTTGCTCTTCCTCGAGGGAGAGAACACAGGCAAGGGTGAAAACGTAGGATATTTTGAGGCATTCTGTTAAAGTTGGGCGTTCTCCCTCACCCTAGCCCTCCCGCTGGGAGAGTGAATGTAGCAACGTCAAGATATGCACGGTCTGATCCGGGGCTGCCCCCTTTACGCTTGCTACCGGCGGAAACAGGGAGAAAATCGTTGCGAATGAACCCGACACTCATGCCGTTTTCCGTGACCCGGGGTGCGTCAAAAACGAAGAGTTCCAGCACGTTTTGGGGCATGTCTTTCTTTGCAAGCGGCTGTGCGCGTCGGGTTTTATTTTTTATTCTGATCTGTGTTTGTTGCGGTTTGTACGCTTCTGACGGCAAAGAAGGTCCAGGCCAACAGGCGGTTGTTGTTGGGGGAAAAGAGATGGAAGAGAAGGGGCAGGACGAGGACTTGTTTCGTCTTCGCGACAGTTTTGGTGAACAGCATTTCTTTCCAGAAGGCGGTTTTATTTTACGACAAGGCCAGCAGCTTCCAAAGTTGGTTTGGGAACATCCTGATTTGATTGGCAGGGTGCTTAAGAATATCACCATTCCCACACGCTGGTTTGATGCGAATTTCAAAGAAGTGGAAGTCGCTCGAACGTTGGGACGTTATTACGTCTATGGCGAAGCCCCCGCACCTCATGGTCCTGTCCTGCGTAGAGCCATGACCTGCTTTTGTGTGAAAGAAAATACAGATTTAAGCCTGTTGGCTGAAAAAGAGGTTTTGGTTGTTGAACCTGATCCGAAGAAAAAACAAGCCTTGATAGATAATGTTGTCAACACCTGGCGGATGACGGAGGAAGGTGTTTTGGAATTTGCGGCCTTGATGGAAACCGGTTTTGATCGCCGCCCGGTGCGAAAGGGGCAGTGGCAGATGGAGAACGCAACGCGCCATGTGCAATTGAAACGGAAACGGATGGGGTTGGATGTCCGTCCACCTGTGATGGTATCGCCCCGCTCCATCAAAACGAATCCTGCTCCTGTGCTGCGTGTTGGATCCGATGCGGAAGCCGGGATTACGCAGGCTCAATTGAAGGCACTCGAAGATCAATTGGACGGCTGGTATGCAGAGGCCCAGGAACCGACAGCGGTCGTAATTGCACGGCGTGGTGTCATTGTTTTTTCAAAGGGCTATGGGACTGTGGATGAGCAACCGGTGACAGTGAATACCCCCATGTTGCTGCATTCAGCCATGAAACCGCTTTTGGGTATTCAACTTGCGACCTACTTGGATCGCGGGTTTTTGAAATTGGATGAACCGGTGGGTAATTACCTGGCCGATTTTAAAGCAGCGGAAGATCGCGATTTAACTTTCAGAGCGTGCCACGTGCATACCACGGGCATTCATTTCCCCTGGGCGCTTGCGTTCGCGCGCCATTTTTACTTTCACACCTGGCATGAAAGTTTGATTGCGCATTGTAAGCGAGATTGGGCACCCGGAGCTAAACATCAGTATGGGGTTGTGGGAATGATTCTGTCTGTTCGAGCTTTGGAATTGTTGCGTGGCTTGAACTATTGGGATGCAATGGAGCGTGACCTCTTTGCACCCCTTGGCATCCGGAACATGCTTCCAGGGGGCACCGGTTTTTCGGCGGAAGACCTGGCTCGGCTCGGTGTGCTGCTGGATAATCATGGGAAGTACGGAGGCTGGGAGTTTTTCTCGGAAGAAACGTATCAATCGATTTTGCCTGCGTCGCTCAAGCCGTACTTTCCTCAACTGGATATGACGTATGGCATTGGTTTGCAAAGCTATGCAGGGCGTTTTGGGGCGGGCAGTTATGGGCATGGGGGTGGATGTGGAACGCAACTGATCGTTAATCCAGAAAAGCATTTTGTTTTTGCCATGGTAAGAAACGAGCCGGGAAAGGCTTACGGAAAACACTTGAACGAGGTGCTGGCGTTGTTGGATCGCGGCGTGGGTGATGAATTGGATGAGTGAACCTAAAAAAAGCACTTAAAACCACAGATGGACACAGATAAGAGGGGTTTGCGGGAAAAATGGGAATCACCCTGCAAGTGAATACTTTCTGACCGAAATATCTGTGTTTATCTGTGTCCATCTGTGGTTTCCCTTCTTTCCTTGTCTTTCAACTGCCGGTTTTAGGGTGAAACGCGTTGCTCCCGTTTCTCCGTGGGAAAGGCTGTTCTGCTGTGGGTTTTGAGTTCATGAAAAGCGAGCGGATCGCAAATCTGAATGTAGCAGTCGGTTTCGCCTTTGTTCCATTTATGTTCTTCAATGAACTGTTCAAGAACGGCGTGATCTCTTCATTTCCGAAAAGATCAATATCTTCACTGAGGAAGGCACGCTCGACAAATAGTTGCAACGGAGCAGAACCGAAGACCGTAATTTCCAGTCGAAGTTGCGGAGGAAGGAGACGCGCTAATTCGTCAAGCCGTTGTCACGTGCGAGCAGGTGTCCGATCCGCACGTCGCGCTCGGTCAGACGGCCCTGGTCTTCGCGCAACAAAATGCGCGCAGCGATGCGAGCTTTGCGCCAGCAGCGGTCAAGTCGTTCGGGCGAACTGTTCGGCATATGTTTCTTATAGACGCAAACGGGGCTGGGGTCAAAGCGCGAAACCAAAAAGGGGGCATCCCGGGTGTGATTTGTTCCGGGTGAGATGTTGAAGGGACAGGCTGGAAGCGCTGTCCTACCTTAGGCGGCTTCGCCGCCAGTGTAGGACAGCGCATCTTGCCTGTCCCCGGGGGAAAGGGGAACACGAATTCTCACCCGTTTAAAATCGCACCCGGGCATTCCCGGCGAACCTTCGGGCCAGCCTTTTTGCACCTGCGGATCCCAGATGGCGATGCCGGGATCGCCCGTAGCGAGATAGACGTCCGCCTTTTGGCAGAGTTCCTTCGGCTTGCCGGTCTTCCAGCCGACGACCATGGGGTAGGCCTTGGTGTTGGTGCCTTTGTGGTGCGGCGATAGTAATCCATGTCGATCTGGCCGGGTGTCTTTTCATACGAGGTGAGGACTGACCCTTTTTCAGTTGTTGATGGCGGTAGGATCGACACCGCCGCCCGTGGACGCCATCAATCCCGGAACGTCCACCTCGGCGAATGATTTGTAAGCGGCATTCCACGACTTGTTCAGTGCCTTGATTTTATTGTCATACATCTCTGCCAGTTTTTGGTGGAAGGTCGCGGGAAACCGCGAACTCTTTTCGTGTTTATACGAATTCCACCACCAGTTCTCATACCAGCCATAGACGATTTGATCTCCGTATTTGGCGGTCAAGTGCTCGACCACGAGCATCGTGAACCAGACGCTTCGCTCGGCATTCTCCGGCACATGCTGGCTTGCCCAGACTCGATGGGTCGGGTTAGGACTGTTTTCACGATTGGCACCAAGTTCAAGCGTCCTGCATCGTCGATGCTAACCTTTTGGCCATCCAGCAAAATCCGTCGAACCGGGTTGCCAGTTGTGATTCCTTTTGCCTGGGACGAAAGGAAGAATGCCGCACCCCGGATTTTGTTCTGAAGGTTGCAGCCAGGTCTTTTGGTTGTCTGCACGGTTTAGTTCGTTAAGGAGCACAGTTCGCCTAATTGGATCAGCTTTACTGATGGCGATTGATCGGTGCAGTGCCTAGTTCGTTCCGCCGCGCGACCTCTGCAATCTGCTTCCCACTGCGATAACTTTTGCACAGGGCAACTGCCTCATTGTTGGGATGGTAGAAACACTTCATACGAGCGGATAGCTAGCCGCGAAAGAACAAACATCGCAATAGGAATCCGGGCGAAGAATCAAAGCAAACTAAGAGAGCCGTGGCTCAGAAAGGGGCAGTCCTTACTTTTTAAATTAACCTTGGCATTTTGTGTAAATAACGAGAAAGTGCCCCTTCACCTTCAACGCCACCGAGTGAACCACTTTGCTCAAATATGAAGCACTCTTCTTTACCGCCACAACTTCTGGTCAACCAAAATCAACCGTCAACACGGACGCTGCCCCGGCGCGATTTTCTCCGCACCAGCGCCTTGGGCGGACTGGCGCTGGCCACTGGAGTCTGGCCGCTGGTGGCCACAGCGGGTTCTCCGAAAAACACCAGCGCGCAGGAGTTGAAAAAATTGCCCGGCGCATCGTTCCACCGGAAAGCGGAACTGTTGCAGGGGATTTACGAAAACGTCGCGTTCAGTGATTCGGGAATTCTCTATTCCATGATGCGATTGGATGCGGATGGCATCCGTCCGTTTGTCCCGGCGGATTTTCAGGGAAAGATCGGCCTGAACGTCGATGTCGGCAAATTGAAGCTCGACGGGTTCCATGATTATTTGCATGGGGAAAATTCCATCAGTGCTTCCGGTTTATACCTGGCGGCGCAATCGTTTCGCTGGCAGGTGACGCGTTCTAAAAAGGCGCTGGCCCAGGCGCGCAAAGCGTTTCGATCCCTCGACTTGATTTACCGCATGGGCGAACAGGCCGGCAAACCGGGCTGGATGTGCAAGCCTTATGGCTTTCGTCCATCGGTCCAAACCAGTGGCGATCAATATCTGGACGCCTGCTGGGGATTGTGGACGTATCACGGCATCGCGGGTGTCGAAGACCGGCGGCGCATTGAGGAAATGTTCATTCATTTCGCGGATTACTGGCGCAACGCGGATTACGTGTTGAGTTACTTCGGTTCGCATTGGGATCAGAAGGGCGAAACCGGCTCTTACAACGCTGTTTACGCCATGATCAACGCCTGCGCCTATTCGTTCTCCAAAAACCCGGTGCATTTGCAGGAGTTTGAAAAATGGATGGCGAAGGCGACCTGGACGAAAACCACGCCGCTGCAAACGCTGCGCGGAAATGTCCTCCGTCAGATCAAAGAAAAGGGGAAAGCGGAAGTGGTGCCTTACAGCGCGGCGTTTTCACTGGCGAAGGATGTGTTGCAACCGGGCGAATGCCTCTGCTGGGAAACGGTGATTCACGCCAAGTTTGTCGCCGTGGCCTCTGATTTGATTGTGCAATCGGGAACCTCGGATTTGTCCGGCCAACTGGCGCGCATTCTCGAACGCTGGTGGGGCGAATGGAAATACGGCGTGGGCGAAGATTTGCTGCCGTATTATTGGTTCGCGGTGGACTTGGTCAAAGACACCTGGCGTCCGCTGCCGAAAACAAAACTTCTGCCCAGGGAGCAATGGTTGTTTGGCGACCCGTTCACTTCTTACTTGTCGCAGGTTCGATGGAATGAGCCGCTGGCCCGGTTCGCCGTGGTGTCCGCCATCGCGGCGAGACATTGCCCGGAGAGCGAGGCGCGGATGAAAGAGCTGGGGCGACGAATCCTGTCGAGCGTGGATGAGACGCGCCTGCACTGGTTGGTGGATTTTGACGGCAAACAATTGCTGCCGGAGATCAGCTATTACGGACAGTGCCTGAGCAGTGAAGTGCCGGGATCATTTCTGGCCGCGTATTGGAAGGGGCGAAGGGATAAGCTTTGGTGACGGTCACAGATGCACGAATTGACTTCTCGAAAATGTAAAGCGGGCCTTGGAAGGGCGGCAACATGTCAATACTCTTGACTGACCACACGCCTTAATGGGTGACTCTTTTTCCAGTTTTTTTCATCACTCAAACTTAATTAATTCACTTTCAACTTAAGACCTGCTAAAGCTGCGAAATGTCCAGCAAGAGTTCGACCCGAACGCCAAGTAGCGAGCAAACGTTTCAGAACAAGACCTCCAAAATTCGATGGCTGGCATTGCTGGGGACAATTCTTTTGGTCCTGGCAGGAGCAGCTCTTTACATCTCTCGCACGCCAGGAGGATTGGTTGAATCGAAACCGTCCGAAACCCATCCGATTCTGTCCAATCCAGGCCCGTGGGGTGAACTGGAATACATCCCAATAGATATCGAAATCCCCGACCATTTCCTGGACAGCATAGATGGAACGCCGCCGACCTGGTTTTTTGGGGGTTATACGAAGGGGGCGCTCGCTAATTTTTTGAAGGGGTGCGGCCTGGGTCGGGAACAGGAAACAGCGTTGATGAACCAAGCTTCTTGGGAAATGAATCAGGAAGGTTGCCGGATTCGAGTGGAGGACAAACTGGTCCGCAGTTTAAGCCCTCACTCGCGGTCAGCTATCTACAACGCGCTGGCGCGGTTTCCCGAGAATATTGATCAATATGCGCCTAATCTCTATCGTCCTGAAAGAATCGATGACCGACTGGAGAAAGGCCGGTTGTCTCCGGAAACAATTCGTCAATTCAAAGAGTTGCTGTATCCCGCAGGTAACATGGTCGCTTTTGCTGATAGCGGCTTGATCCTACGCAGCATGTCAAACCAAACGGAACGGTTGCGTTTCATGAAGACGGTTTCTCGCCGAGGCAGTTTTCTGATCAAATTAAACGTCCGCCCGGACAGCGATGTAAAAGCCCTGGTCAAGTATTGGGGCGGAGGCGCCCATGCCAAAGATTTCGAGCCATTGCTCGAATCGCTCACCCGGGTTTCGGGTGGGTGCAAGATTGACATTGCCCACCTGCTGCCGCCTTTCGCCCGTAAACGAATTTACACGTTTCCTCACCAGGTAGACACAGCGGACCAACTCAACCAGGATTGCCACTGGACTTCGTTCAACTTTTTCCGGGAGATACCGCAAGACGACTTTTCCGATCCGGAAGCCGCGATCGCTCGATTCGAAACAGAGTATGAATTGGTCGGCTCTGATACACGCAACGCTCGTTACGGCGATATGTTGGTCTTTCAAGGGAGCAGCGGGATAAACGTTCATTCGGCGATTTATATTGCTGATGACATGATTTTCACCAAAAACGGGGCGGGGAAAGATCAGCCATGGATTTTCATGAAACTGGAAGATCTCCGGGCTATCTATGTGCTGCCCAACGGATCAATCGAACTTTCCCTCTATCGCCGCAAGGCCAAGATCAGCTATTTACGGTCAGTGCCCGAGCAGCGAAGTGCCGGGATTGTTTCTAGTGCAGTGTCGCATAAAAGACTTATGTAACAGTGATTTCCGCAAAAAGGTTGGCCTGGGCGGACTGCTGTTGCTGACGCTGTTGTGCGTCTTTGCAGTCGTTTCTCATTTCCGGGCGAAAGGGCGCCTTCGAGCCTAGAAACGGCAGAGAAAAAGGTAGAGGAGACTGAGTAGAAATTTCTCGTAGCAACCGCCAACCGGACTGGCGGAATCTGCATGCCCGCCATGATGAAAAGCGAGGACACAAACGCGTCTTTTTCATCCCCTCCTCCTTGAACCTTCCGAAGCAGCATTCAGACAGTAAAAATGCAGAAGGTGCCCGGGACGAGTTGGTGGCTGCGATCGCGTGAAATTTGCACTCACTCGGAATCACTTTATTTTGACAACAACGGGGACAATGAAGTTGACCCTGTAGCCGCCGCGATTTTTGCTATGTTCGAGAGGTTGTGTCCGGCCTTGTTCATCGGTGGCGCGGGCCATGAGAACACAGCTTCCCGGTTCTGCCGGGGTTCGCCACTCGTAATGCCAGAGCGTCCAAAGGTAGTGCGATGGGTCGCTGGTCAACCGGGCGAGATGCCATGATTTCCCACCATCGACGCTGATTTCGACTCTCTTAATTTTGGATTCACCGCTCCAGGCGGCGCCGCGAACGAGGTAGGTGGTGTTGGCAGGAATTACTTCGTGCAAAGCTGGGCGCGCAATCTGCGCTTTCACGTCGATCTCGGTGACTGGCTTTAGTTGCGGCGGCAATTCATCGCACTCTTCCCAATAGCTATAATCCGCAGTCTGGAAATAGCCGGTGTACTCCTGGCTGGTCACAGCAATGCGCGAAATCCATTTCACACACGCCATGCCAAACCAGCCAGGAACCACCGCGCGGAGAGGAAATCCATGCGCTGGCGGCAGCGGTTCCCCATTCATCTTGTAGGCGAGCAGCACATTTTGTCGGGCCTTGGCGATTGGAATGCTGTGTGAAAACGGGATCGTTCCCGGTGTCTTGGGCTCCTTGTGCAGTTCTCCGCGATCAGCCCCCTCGATGACCACATCACGCGCGTTGTTCTTCACGCCCGCCCGCTCCAACAAATCCCGCAGCCAAATACCCGTCCATGTGGCTGTGCCGACAGCGCCTTGTCCCCACTGAACACCTTCCTGTTGGCGCCGGATAAACACGCGGCTGTTTCCGGCGCATTCGAGAGTCACGGTTGTGGTGGCCTCCGGGAAACTCAGCAACTCCTCAAAGGTGAGGTTCATCGGTTTTCGAATTGCGTCACCGTGTATCTTTAGGCGCCAGGTGTTGAGATCGATTTCCGGTGTCGGAAAATGGCTTCGAACATAAAACGACTCATTTGGCGTGATCACGCTACCTAATGAGGCAAAGGTAAATTCCAAGTTTTCGGGTGATTGCTCTCGCACAATCAGGCCGGACGTTCCTGTGTTCTCGGGTTGTGTTTCAGGATGAATGGACGGACGGCGGTCAGGCTCGTTTTTTTTCTGCACTCTGGGAATCATGATTTTTTCTCCCTGGAAACAACGCTGACGTCTCCATTGCGTTCAATGTAAGCTGACTTTACTCCAGCGGGGTTGTCGGTGGATTTCAGACGAAGCGCTTCCATCAGATCTTTTTCGCTAAGATAATGTTTACGCATTACCGCAGGATCGATTTTCCCATCGCTAATCAACTTCTCGGCATTTCCTTTCAAAAGAGAGCCTATGTGATGGAAATGAAACGAAAGCGCTGCGAGCAAACGATGGAGCAGAACGAGAACGAGACAGGCGACGATGGTTGGAAGCAGCGGCGCGGAATTGTTAATGGTGCGGGAAAGCGTGGAGCCGAGAATAAAAGCGAGAATGACGTCAAATGCGGTGTTGCGCGCCAGAAACCGCTTGGCCCCGAAACGAACCAGGATCAGGGCAGTAAAGAAAATAACTGCTGCGCGCAGGCTTACCTGTAACGAGGTAAAGTCACCAGGGTCTTTGCCCAGGCCGAGCAAGTCGAACAGGTCTAAGTCCATTAAGTCTTAGCGAAAGGTGAACCGTTCAAGGACAATCAACGCCAGCACAAGAAAGGCAGCAAAGCCTGCGATGAATGTGCCGCGTCTTATGTGCACGAGGTCGGGCAACAGCACCTTGCCTTTGTCGCCCCAGGTTTCGACCGTGTTTTTCAACCAACCGGAGAGCTCGGCATACAGGTAGGAACCGGCCATCAGTCCAACGATACCGAAAAGGGCATCCCAGTTGCCTTGGCCGAGTGCGGCCGCGGTGGTGCCCGGGCAATAGCCGATCAGCGCGAAACCGAATCCAAAAATCAGTCCGCCGATAATGTTCGCGCCCAATCGCGTGTTCTTAATGTGCAATTTTACTTTACCCATCGCATTGAGGGCAAACACACCAAGCATTCCGACCACAATCGCCGAAACCATCACTTTGATGACGGTCCAATCCTGAAAAAGCAGTTGGCCGATCAGGATGTGAAATTTGCCGACACCGCCTTTCTGCAACAGAAATCCGAAGATCAAGCCGAACACGACGGCGTAGGTCAGCTTCTTTGCCCGGCTCGCTTCAGCTTGTTGGGATGCGGCGTCGGTGTTCATGGTTCAAAGACGATAGATGAGGTTCGCCAGAAGTGCGCCCCCGGCAAAAATGCAGATCACAGCGATCCAGGAGGCGACATTGAGCTGCAACGTGCCGCTGATGCCATGTCCACTCGTGCAACCACCGGCAATCCGCGCGCCCAAGGCCATCAGGACCCCGCCCAGAAAGCCAATTCCGACGCGCAGTGCGACCGAACCGGTCCCGAAGCGCTCCTCCCAAAACGGAGGCAGCGTCCGATTGGTGATTTCCCCACCGGTCAGCGCGGCGATGAACGCGCCCAGAATGGCTGACCCGACAAACAGAAGCTCCCAATCGAGTTTCGGCGGATTGTCTTTGTAGTAGTTCAACGACTCGGTGTGTTTGCGAGCGAAGAGCTTCCCAAGCAGCCCGGCTGCCGAGGCATAAGCGGACGAGGCGCCAATCGGTTTGTCAGAAATCGCAAACGTGAACCACGCCAACACCCCGATGAGCGCTCCAACCAGATACGGCGACCACGCCGGGCCTGAGTAATCGCGCGCGTCGGGAACGCCGGCGGACAAAAGGTTGGGCAACCCTGCGATCAGTGCGATCAGAATCAGCTTTGGCATAATGGAAAACTCATGCTGTTTTCGCCGAGAGCACGCGCGGATGCGTTTTCTTCCAGTGTTCCACAATGGAGAACACCACCACACAGAAGAGTGTAATGGCGGCAATCCAGAGCCAGGGCGAAATATGGGCGACTTCTGCTAGCGTGACTCCCCCAGTCGCTCCAGATTTTCGCAACCGCTTTCATTCTGTGAGAACCGCGGTGTTTTTTAAGGCCGTCGTGATGCCGATGGGCCTCTCGGCCGAGGCAAATGCAAACCAGCTCAGCACGCCGATGGCTGCGCCGACCACGTAGGGAGACCACGATTTCTTTCGCAGCGGATTCATAAGTCACATTCCTGTTTAGACATCATAGGATTTCATACGTCCTGCTGCTCCTCGGCTTCTTCCACCGGGAACTCCGCATTCTTCCAGGCTTTCATGCTGCCGGGGATATTAAACACTTCCTTAAAACCGTTTCGCTCCAGCACGCTGGCAGCAATGCTCGCCCGGTAACCGCTACCGCAGTAAGTTGCCACCGCTCTGTTGCGGTCCAGCTTGTCGAGCTGCTCAGGAAGGAACGCGGCGAAAATGTGTTGCGCTTTTGGGATTTTCCCTTGTTTCAGCTCGTCCTCGCGCCGCACATCAAGCACTTGCAATCCATCGCGTTTTTCGTCCACCACCACTTCCTTCAGCTCGTGGACGCTCATTTGCGGCAACTTTCTGAACGGCATGCCGGCTTCCATCCAGCCGCGCATCCCTTGGCGGAGATATCCGGCAATGTTGTCGTAGCCCACCCGCAACAGATGACGCACGGCTGAATCGAGATATTCTTGATCCGGCAGAACCAGGAGCAATTCCACTTCAGGCTTGAGCATCCAGCCTGACCAGATGGGAAATTCCTTGCGCAAGGCAATGTTGAGCGAGCCTTCAATGTGCGCGCCCCCAAAGGCCTCGATTTCGCGGGTGTCGAGCACGAGCCGGTTTTTCTTTTTCATCTCGGCTGCGAAATCTTTCGCGGAAAGCGGCTGAACCACCGGCAAACATTTCAGAACGCGCGGCCCCTCGGCGTTGACCTTCTTCATGCGCGAGTAGTAAAATGGTGCGGGCGGCAAATCTTTTAAAACCGCTTTGACAAACTCGTCCTCGCTCTTGGCCTGAAGTTTTTTGCTGTTCAATCGCTCGTAGCCCACGGTGCTGGAATCGCGATCACCGATGTTGCCGCCACAGGGGGAACCTTCTCCATGCGCGGGATACAGTTCCACCTGGTCGCCGACTTTCAGGATTTTTTCATGCAGCGTGTGATAGAGCTGCCGAGCGAGCTTCTTTTCAGTGCCGCCGCCGATCAGGTCCGGTCGCCCCACCTCTCCGGCGAACAACGTGTCGCCGGTAAAAATGCCCCACGGTTCACTGGCACCCTTGCCGCCGCTCACCAGAAAGGAGATATGCTCAGGCGTGTGCCCAGGTGTGTGCAGCACTTTGAATTTCAGCTGACCGAGTTCGAACTCATCGCCTTCCTCGAGTTGTTTGACGTCGAAACTGTAGTCGGAACTTTTGCCCCCGTAGATTTTCGCGCCAGTCAACTCACTTAATTCGCGGCTGCCAGAGACAAAGTCCGCATGAATATGCGTTTCGAGAATGTGCGTGATGCGAACATTGTTTTCCCTGGCGACATCCACGTACACCTGCGCATCGCGCCGCGGGTCGATCACCGCGCAAATACCAGCATCATCATCGCCAACTACATAGGACAAAAGGGCCAATCCTTCGGTTTTGATTGTTTCGAGAACCATAGACTTCCTCCTTGCACACCGTCCGCGCCATTGATTTATGGAAAGAACGTCACCCCGAAACGGAGTGATTCAATTGGGGGAACGGCTGATTGTCAGGTGCGTCGGGCGCCGGGCGCCGGGCGAGTCTTTGGCCAAACGGATTTGAGTTCGGGATTCTAAAGAGTTCATTTTCTAGCATCCGTTCTGATGTGATGGGGCAGTCCTCGAGCTGCGATCACTCGTCATTGGTGAAACGATTTCCCGGAATCGCCCTTATTTCATCGGAAGTTTGCAATCGCTCGGAAACGGCCGGAGGATGGAATTGCGGGAGATTCTTGCGCAGCCTCTGGACGCCCCTGGCGACTACACGAATCGGGAATCCGTCCTGGCAGATGTGCTGGATGGGTTGAGGTCCATGAACTCGCGCACCTGGGGAGATGTTTGCGAGGAGTTGAAGGAGAAAACCGGTTGTTCGTTCTCGTCGTAGAGTTGCTCTTCATCGTCCGGCCATACTTCCCAGGTGTGCGGGCCGGGGACGTAATCCAGGAACATCATTCGCGAGCCGGGGCCGTGGAAATTGGCTCGCAGCTTGTCCCGCACCCATGAGGCTTCGTAACCCCACTTGTGTTTGGGGGGACATTTGACCATCGGCCCCAGTTGCGCCTTTTTTTCCCAAAGCTTCATCATCTCCACAACATCCTCGCTCGGTTGCCAATGCCGCAGCTTCGGTTTGGTAAACTCCGGGCCGTAATGGAAGTTAAACGCCTGCGGGATGTCGTCCGGCTTCAGGTGGTTGATTTCATTCACCGTCAGACAGGTGGTGATGAAATATTCCGTGTCCGATTCCCGGTAGGTAAATGCCAGGATCGAGTCGAGGCAGAGACAGATGAAAGCTCGCCCGTTCCCGACCGTCATCGAAATGGGGGTGCTGCCGAAGAAAACAATCAGGAACATCGACAGATCCTCCCCGACTCGATTGTGGACACGGGTGGAAAACCGTTCCAGCACATGGGTTGAAAAAACCACCCGCTTGCCGTTGAGATACAGCTCCGGAAAAAATTCCTCACCGGCGTAGAAACGGAACCGGTGAGCCTGCCCGAGCGGATGACTTTCCGTCATCTGCTGGACGATTGCCACTTTGGAGACCATGTCCTTGGTCGTGATCCTGAAGAGCCGGACGTTGTCGGAGCGGGCGGCGTTGATCGCGTTGCAAAAGATCAGGGCGGAACTTTTCAACGCCAGTTTATCGAATCCGCCGGCGCGGTGATCCGCCCGCGCGATTCGGGGCGGCAAAGCGTTGAGAAACTCCGTGTTGAGCGCGCGATGGATCTGGGGCAACTGGGCGGTGTGCGGGTACAAAGTCACATTCGCCCGCCGTTCCTCGACGACTTCGAATTCAGGCCGGTATTTGGAATCGAAAGGGCGATGTTTCATCGGTTGTCTCGCGGTCGGAATAGATACGCGATGAACCCGCCCCACTCAAGCGTGCAAGGTGGGGCGCTACGGATCAATCCGCAAACGATATGTAGAGGTGACGCAAGAGCGCCTTTTTTAGATCAATCCAGTATCGATCCAGAGCTTCTCCCGAAACCGGGTCGGTTGTCTGGTTTTCTAACAAGCCTCCGTTTGCCACGACCAGGCGCGCTGAGATGGTGTTGCTTGAATGGACTGTGAGCAAAGCTCGACGCACTCCCAATCGACGCAGTTCCTGCAAGGCGAGCCGGAGCGTTTGTTTGCCATACCCTTTCCCTCGTTCTGACGCGCGCACGTAGTAGCCGATGTGACCGCCCGATCGCAGCAATCGTTCGTTCAGCCGATGTCGCACACGCACAATTCCAACAACCCGATTTGCCTCGTTGACGATCCAATAACTTGTTTGTGGGACGAATTCTGCCGCAATCCGGGCGGGATCTTCAGCATCGCGACATTGGCGCAGAAAAACTTCGAGCGTGCACTCGCCACGACCGAAAGTGGTGCCAAAACAACGTGAATCTCCGTGCCCCAATTCCTTGAGAACCGCGTCGAGATCGGGTAACGCTCCTTCGGCCCAACTCGCGAGACGAAGGAATGTGGAGTCGTTGCCGGTCATAAGTTAAGACATTGTTCGATGGATCGTTGAAGAGGAAATCAGTTCTTTCTATTTACACAAAATGCCCGACTGACTAGTGTGTAAAAAGTGAGGACCCTTTTTACAATTCAAAGTTCAAGTGGATTACGATTGAAGCCGTTATTTGATAATGCCGTGGTCTTATGAAACTCCCTCCGTTGAATTCGATGACTGTTCTCTAAATACCATGTTTTCATTTGGTTTCGCAGAAGATCCGGCTCATTCAAACTGCGCTGAGATGCCCAGGTCTGAACACTTTTAGGAAACTCTTTAGAATTGCAAATGATTGATCGAATCACTTCAGCCGATCGAACGGATATGGGGTATTCGAGGAAATCTTCTCCGGCGAGATAAGGATCTGCTTCCTCTTCGATAAACAAATGACGAGCAATCATTTCCAACAATAAAGGGTTATTGGATTGCATTAACTTACGGAACGCTCGCCCCGCTTGGCCTGGCTGTTTGCTGTTGTACTGCTGCAATAGCCGCTTTTCGTCGTCTGTCGCTGTGTCTGAATCGAGAATCTTGATTTTATTTAGAGATGTTTCAATAACGGGCGGACGCCATGATTTTTCAGCGTCAAATTGCGGCTGACTACGCACCAGTTCACTACCGGTTTCGCAATGGACCGGAGTCGCGGAATTGATATTTCCTTCCACTCGCAAGCGCTTCCCGATGAGCGATTCCGGTTTCAGAATGCATTGGCGTTTATCCACCAGAACCACAGCAGGAGCAATCATTTGTCCTTTTGGAGAACGCAACGTCCCTTTGGCCTTTTCAGCAGTTGGGCCTGCCTCCAAGCTGAGCAACGCAACCTTCTGCGGTTTGCCGTCAAACGTATACAGCGTTTCCTCGCGGCACACTCCGTCCCACGTTCCCGACTGGCTAGGCATGCTCGCGCAACCTGCAGACAGTAAAAGAACAACGATGCTCAAAAGAGCTGAAATACATGTACATTTCCTATTCATCCTTTTCATAGCTCAGACAACGACCAACGAACCCTCATCAATCCAAAACCTTGTAAATGGCCCCCTGAAAGGACACAGCAAAGAGCAAATAGCCGACAGTTAAATTTTCAGCCCTTCGCCCCCGAGTGTAGTAGGTAATATCGCGAGGATCTAATCACAAATCTTTACTTCGCTTTGCACTGAACACCCATTGCCCAAAGGCTGCACCCTTCTGAAACACGAGCTTGGGTAAACGGGGGTTGTTTGCAAATGGAACAGCAATCAACTCACCTCTCTCTAAATCCATAGATTCCACTTCATATGGAAACTTCAAATCGTTGTAGATGTTCAGATCAAGACCAGACGTTCCTCTCTCGTGAATGGTCACAGGATACTCGTTCTGGGAAAAGTCGCCTTCGACTTTCAAAAAACCGCCCTCCTTGAATACACCGCTTTCGTATTGGGTAGGAAAATGGATGTTCAAATGCTCCTTTATAAACGTGAAGGCTTCCAATGAATTGGTTAGTCTCCACATATTCCACGCACCTTTGATACCGTTCCGTTCGCGAAAATAAATAGTCCCTCCAGCAGCCACTACAATGTGGTTCTCATTCGTCTCGATCCCAAAGTGCTGCATGTTCGAAAGCAATTGTGAGCTGGATGAGATGGGTTCGATTTCTCCTGTTTTTTCCCAGCGGATAGAGAGGGTGCTACTCTTGTACATCCCGTCCTGCCAGCCCTGAGTAAACCGGGTTTCATTGATGAGTGTATCCCCGGTCGAAAGCTTTCTTGTGTGGGTTTGTGTCCGCTCCGCAGTGCGCTCGATACCGTTGGCCGACGGCTGAGAGACCTGCACAAGAATCACTCCTGGTATGAGCACGAATACTGAGCCTACGCAGCCGAGCCAAAGAATGGTCGAACGCTCAACCAAAGGCGTTTTTTTGAAAAGCATCTTGTGTCCCAGATAGTAAACCACGCAAAAGACCATCGTGAGCGCCGCCACACTAATGATGAGGTAAATAATACTCACGGGCTTCAAGGAGGATAACTCACACCCTCTATGTTTGGAAACATTCTTCCAGCGGCACAACAGAGAAATTATTTATCACCGGATACGCACGAACTTGGTGGTCGAGGGAACTTTGGGATGTCATTTCCGGAACCCCTAAAGAACAGGGAAGGCACTGCCAAGGGATCCTTTTATTGTTTCCCTCTTTACTTCAGGGACTCTAATCTTCAGTCACGACCTCCCGCACTTCCCCTGTTTCTTTATCAATCCAAACCTGCGCCAAGAATGATCCGCCTCGGGTGTTCGGTGGCAAATTGCTTGGAAAAGTCACAATCCACATCCCAGCCCGCAAAGCCGTTGTTGGTTTCAGTCCTGCAATCTCAAATCCACTCTTTTCGAGATGTTTTGCCGCCCGGCTTATGGCTTTTGCAGCATCTAGCGAGTGGCCCACTCCGATTTCGCTCGTTTGGCTTTTCTCGGTTGTCTGGGGCTCGTCGGCATCATCGGCAGCTTCTACTAGGTTCTTCAGGTAACACCACTCTTTGATACCAGAATTGTAGGGGATTCCGCGCTCGTTATTACGCAAGTCAGACCCCCATGTAAATTTTGAATTGGCTACAAATTTTGAGTTCACAGTGAAGATAAATACCTGTGCTGGCCTGAATGTGCCCCAACCCCATTTTCGGACTGACTCGTAATAAATCGCCCGGTCAATTTCCTCTCCTCGCAACTCGCCCCTAGCCATCGAAACTCCGTTCGTATCTACCAGCTCAAGAGAGCCGAACCCATGCCTGTTCGTATTTCCCGCGTGGGTTATAACCGCTACGGTGAACCTGAATTCATCTTCTGACTTTTGGACTTTTATTTTCAGAAATGGATGTTTTTTCAGCTTGTCCACCTTCATTTCGGAAATGGCGTAATACGCGTGCAGGTCGCTAGGCAAAAAGACGGAGAGCGTCAGAAAAAGAGAGAGAAGTATCTTCATAACCCTTAGCTAAGCTACGAGAGCCTCCATTCAATTACATTAGCTTTTTGCTCAGAGCACAAGAAGTTACCCAAAAGTCACACAAAACGATTTTCACGGCTCGAGTGGGAACAATGCTTTCGCCTTATTCGTTCTGGTGTGGATACCCAAAAGATTCCAGAAATACCAAAAGCTGGTCGAATGATAGATGGAAATCCGTTCCGTTCTTGTCCATTGATGCTTATCAGTGCTCACTATACACAAAAATGCGCAGTTGGATTTAAGTAAATACTGCCCCCTTTACGTCGGCTTATTGTTTGCTGTCGGTTTATGAATTCGAGCAGAATGGGCCGAACGTTGTCTCAAAGATAGATATCATCCATGACCTTCCGCAAAAAAGTTGGCCTGGGCGGACTGCTGTTGCTGACGCTGTTGTGCGTCTTTGCAGTCGTTTCTCATTTCCGGGCGAAAGGGCGCCTGAAAGCCTACTACGCGGAGCTTGCGGCCAGCGGCGAGAAGGTCACGATTGCCGATCTCACCCCCGTTTTTCCGTACGACTCGAACGGAGCGCCAACGGTGCTCAAAATCAGCGGTGCGCTCAAGCTTGCCGAGTTCACGCCACCGATGATGAGCATGATCGCGCCGGGTGTGGCGAGAGTGGCTTGGGATCAGCCCGATTTGAGTATCGATTCCTCCTCAGCATCGTTTAAAGGGAAGACAAACGTGTGGGAGGCCCTAGCTGGTGCAGTCGATGGGCGAGAGGCTGAATTGGCTGAACTACGGAGCACGCTAACAAACTCGGCCTTTTATTTTTCATTGGATTACCAGCAAGGTTTTACGCTCCTTCTCCCGCACCTCGCGCCGTTGAAGAAAGTCGAACAACAACTTGTCAGTGCAATGATGTTTGACTTGCATCGACAACAGCACGATCTGGCGATGGCGAACCTCATGGCAGCGGTGGCATTGCCGCGTATTTATACGAATGAGCCGTTGATGATTTCTCAAATGGTTCGTTTTGCGCTGGAGTCCATTGCGATCCATGCAACCTGGGAAGCTTTGCAGTTCGATGGCTGGAGCGAGGCTCAACTCGCCGCGTTGCAGAAAAATTGGGAAGGCATTGAGACGCTCGGCGACATCCAGTCGGCATTGCGCATGGAACGTGCCATGGGCACATCATATTTCGACAGGATCCGACTGCATGGCTACTCGTCAACAATGAGCCTGACACCGCCACCAACCAGTCTGATAGACAGTTTGTCCGAGTTCACAGAAGGAGCCGTCGAAAACCCGGGTGAGGCGCTACGGACCGCCGTCAACAAAACTGTGCTCTGGCAGTTTTGGAAATATATCTGGTCCTACGATGACGAGATCGAGTATTCCGAGTTTTTTCGTAGAACAATCCGGTCGATTGATACGGCAACTCGTAACGAAAACTTCGGACCAGTTATTGAGGAGCAGCGCGTTTACACGGAGGACAACGAGGAAAATTATTTTGATTTCATGGACGAGCCGAACTGGGCGATGGGTCTCGGGCGGATGCCGCGTTTCTGGATGGGAAAATTCGTTATTCGCGGGACAAACACCCGGACGATTCAACAGATCGCCGTCACCGCAATCGCGTTGAAGCGCTACCGTCTAAAGCACGGTCGTTATCCGCAAGGTTTGGAGAATCTTGTTCCGGACTATCTGTCGGAGTTGCCGCGCGACTATTTCGACGGACAGACATTACGTTACAAGCTCCAGCCCGATGGGAATTTTTTGCTCTATTCCGTCGGGGAGGATTTGAAGGACGATGGCGGTGAGCCGACCACCAAAAATGGGAAACTGCACTGGCGCCAGGGCCTCGATCTGGTATGGCCGCGTGCCGCCACGCCGTCTGAGGTAACTGCTTCTCCATTAGCGACTATTAGCGAAGATTAGCGGTTAAACTGCGGTTTTCAGGTTTGTAGGTTAAAATTGCGATAACCAGGGGAGCAATTCATAAGCAGAGCTTCTGTACAGAGCGACAGAAAGGCATTTCTCCGGAACATAGTTCCCGTCGGCGCGATGGGGTCTTTTTTGCGCGAAACAGGGTCCAAAACGGCGCGTCGCGGACCCCTTCACGAAAAAACAGGTCCAAAACCGGCCGTCACGGAGGCCTATTTTTTAAAAGGGCCTTTTTACGGAAAGTTTTGTTAACGATTTTTTAAAAAAGGCTTCGCGACGGAGATTCCTGAGCCCCTTTTTAAAAAAGGTGTCCGTGACGGCCGGTTTTGAGGCCATTTTAAAAAAAGGGCTCCAAAACGGCGCGTTTTGGACCTGTTTTTTCGTGAAAGGGTCCGTGACGCTCCGTTTTATACTATGTTTTGCGTGTTTAAGTCTTTGTAAGCCGCACGGGGAGAGGGTTTTCCGAAGATTGCGCCGTTTCACGCAGTCGGAAGACCGGTGGCGAAGAATTGGCCTCGAAACAGACGTAAAAACAGACCAAAGGATGATAAGGTTTTCTTGTTCAAGTGGCTCTAAACAAGCCTCGTGGATCGGGTCCGGTCAAACGAAGCTTGATTGTGGTCGGGGTGCGGGACAGGCTGAAGTTCACGTCATGAGCTGTTTTCGGAGACATTCCTTTGGTTTACCGGGCTGCATTGCCGCAGCCGCACTCTTCTTCTCAATCGCGTCCGCTCCGGCTGATCCTCCTCCCAGGCCGGTGATGATTCCCGGTGTCACCTCCAGCGGCAGGGCTACTGTGTCTCCGGCGCAAGGTATCTCCGGCGAGTTCGGTGCCTGGACAGTCAAGTTCACCGTCGGCAAAGAGGGGATCGAAACCGGTGGAGGCATTCGTGTGCAATTGCCGGATTCATGGCACTCCGGCCCAAGAAATTCGGCAAACAGTTTGCAGTCCCGCGATCCAGCGAAACCTCACTACGTCCAGGCGCGCGTCTCCCGGTCGGGAGTCAAATTCGCTCACCTGGTGGAGTCGGAACGAAGCAATGAGGAATTGATCAAGCATCCGAAACTTTCATTGGACGGACGGAACGAGCGATACGTTTTTGTTGTGCGCGTGCATTTGACCGAAGGCCGTTTGCAGGCAGGTGACACAATCTCGGTGATTTACGGCGAACGCTCTGGCGGCAGTCCGGGAATGTTGGCGGCCGCCATTGCTACCGATCAGGAACCGGTGCTTGTGGCGGTGGATACGACCGGTAAAAACACATTTCAACGGATAAAAAAGGAGCCGCAAATCCAGTCGCTTGCCGGAGAACCGGTAGAGATGCTCGTTCATGCTCCTTCGCAGGCTGTGCCGGGACGTCCGGTGCAGATGCTGGTGGCGCTATTGGACGCGCAATATAACCCGGTGATGCGCCCGGTGAAGTTGCGGCTTTCGCTCGTTACCGGGAACGGGTCGTTTTCGGCCAAAGTTAACGCGCGGCCCCGGAATGGCCGGATTCAGTTCAGTGTGACTCCCAGGAGTGTCGGAGTGTTGCGGGTGAAAGTTGAAGCACCCGACCTGAAACTCTCCGCGGTTTCGAATCCAACCGATGTCACTAAGGCCCTGCCGGAACGGAAGCTTTACTGGGGTGACATTCATTCCCATGCGCGGCTTAGCTGGGACGGCGTGGGAGATCGTTCCTTTGAATATGCGCGCCATATTACCGGCCTGGATTTTTATGCGCTCACCGACCACTCGATTGAGCCGACCGGCGGCACAACGCGCGGCCTTTCGAAAGAGACCTGGGCTGAATCTGTCGCGCTGACGGAAAAATTTCATGACCCGCCTCACTTTGTGACGATTCATGGCTACGAAGCTTCTTTTGACCGGCCGTATGGACATCACAATGTTTACTTTCGTGATCGGCCCGGGCCATTCATTTACCCGGAGCGAACGTCTCTGGATGAATTGTGGCAAATGGCCGCTGCCGGCGAGGTGCTCACGATTCCGCATCATACCGGCAAATTTCCCGGCGGAATTGATTTCGAGCATCATCATCCTGACTTCCGCCGGAACTTCGAAATCTATTCCGGGCACGGCTCCAGCGAAGTGTATGCTCCCGGTCAACCGCTTTCATTCGAACGCAGTAACTTCACCCAGCCATCACGGAGCCTGCCCGCGCCGACGTTCGCCCAGGATGCCTGGAAAAAGGGACTGCTTGTCTCAACCATCGCCGCGTCTGACGATCACCGCGGTCAACCCGGTCAGCCTCACTTTGGACTCGCGGCAGTCCGCGCGCCGACCCTCACACGGAACGATGTTTTCCAATCGCTCCACGACCGGCACACTTATGGAACGACCGGGGCAAAAGTCATCCTGGAGTTCTCGCTGAATGGTAGCCCAATGGGCAGTTCGGTGCAGGTTGATTCCGCACCGTTGTTGAAGGTCCGCGCGCTCGGAAGCGGGGTGATCGAAAGAGTCCAAATCCTGAAATGGCAGAAGTCGGCGGAGAAATTTGCCGTTCTGCATTCATGGCATCCCGATGCGCTCGATTTCGAGGGCGAATACCGGGATGAGGCGTTTACAGCGGGTGCGATCTATTATGTGCGCTTGCGACAAAAGGAACCGATCCGTGATCACCTCGTCAAGGCGTGGTCTTCTCCCATCTGGACGGAGAAGAAACATTGATTAGAGTGATTTTTAGAATCATCCGAATTGGGCCAATCTGAAGTGTGATGGAACGGGCGAATCATTCAAGGGAAGAACTTTGCCGGTTTTTTGAAGGACGACCCGCAGTCATCGCAGCGCGATGACTGCTACCTGGCGCGTCACGTTGTCATTAGGTCCGAAAATTACTTTCAGAAATGTTCTAAGGTTTTCTCGATCTCACGCGTTGTCTTCATGTGAGACGTTGTCTTTGCGTGAGATGGCGGAGCCGGGAAACCGGTTATTCGCGCACTTCCCTATTTTGTGGAATTCTGAATGATGGGCAGCAAGGCGGCATTTTTGGCATCTAAGACATTTTGAAAATAATCAAATTGGGTTCTCCTATGAAACGACAGCTAACCATTGGACTTCTTATTCTCCTCAGCATTCTGACCGTCGTGGTTGCGGCGACTCGCGACGCGCAGTGGAAGAAGGTGGAGGAGGCGGTCAACAAAGGGTTACCGAAGTCTGCCATCGAAGCTTTGGAGCCGATCATCAAAGAGGCGCTCGCCGAGAAGAAGTACGGGGAAGCCGTTAAAGCGATTGCCCGCAAGATTGTCCTCGAAGGCACCATCCAGGGGAATAAACCGGAAGAAAAAATCACCCGGCTGGAGAAGGAAATCGAAACGGCTCCCGCAGAGATCAAACCACTGATGCGCACTTTGCTGGCGCACTGGTATTGGCACTATTTCCAGCAGAACAAATGGCGTTTCATGCAGCGCACCGCGACGGCTGAAGCGCCGGGGAGTGATTTTACCACCTGGGATCTGCCACGGCTGTTTGCGGAGATTGATAAGCATTTCACCAGCGCGTTAGCCGAAGAGAAGATTTTGAAGGCGACGCCGGTTTCTGAATTCAATGAAGTGTTGATCAAAGGAACGTTGCCGGATGCGTATCGTCCCACCCTCTATGATTTCATCGCGCATGAGGCGCTCCAGTTCTACACCTCAGGCGAACAGGCGGCAGCCAAGCCGCAGGATGCCTTTCAGATTTCGGCGGAGAGCGAGATTTTTGCGCCGGCCGAACAGTTCATGAAATGGAAGCCGGACACGGGCGATACCAACTCACCTGTATTCAAAGCGGTTTCTTTATACAAGGAGTTGTTGCGGTTTCATCAAGGCGACGAAGACAAAAGCGCCTTTATTGATGCGGATATCGGGCGGTTGGTTTACGGGAAGAACATCGCGACCGGTGAAAACAAAAACGCGCGATACATGACAGCTATGCGGCGGGTGGCTAACCAGTGGGAGACGCATGAACTCGCGGGCATGGCCCTCTACCACGTTGCGAAAACGCTGCAGGAAGCGACCGAACTTGCCAAGGCGCATGAACTGGGGCGACGCGTCGTGCGGGAGTATCCGAAGAGCAACGGAGCACAACTGTCTCGCCATCTGATTTCCATCATTGAAGCCAAGTCCGCCAGCATCGTCACCGAACGGGTCTGGAACGCGCCGACTCCGATGATCCAGGTGCACTATAAGAATGTGGAATCCGTTTATTTTCGCGCGATTCCATACGACTGGAGTGCGGGGGTAAAGAAAATGCGCCGGCCTGTCGAACACCTGGATCATGCGCAAAAGGAAGCCATTGTGAAATCCGAGCCTGTTCTTGAATGGTCGCATCAACTGCCGCCCACGCCTGATTTCAAGGAACGCACCGCTTCATTTCCCGCGCCGCGCGGTTTGAAAGCCGGTTTCTACTTCATCGTGTCGAGTCATCGCGCTGACTTTCAACAGGACGCAAATCAGGTCTCGGTCGCCGATGTCTGGGTGAGTGATCTCGCGTTTATTTTACGTCCGCGCGCACAGTTGATTGAAGGCTTCGTGTTGCAGGCGAACTCGGGTGAGCCGATCAAAGGTGTCCGGGTGGATGGCTGGTATAACGATTACCGGGCGAACAAGCTCGTTCCGATCGAGGCTATTCATACCGATGCCAATGGAATGTTCCAATTCACACCGCAGCAAGGGCATCAATATATTCTCCGTGCAAGAATCGGAGAGCAGGAAATTGGTGCGGCTTCCCACACCTATCATAATTGGTGGGATAGAAACACTGCTCGTGACCAGACCGTCTTGTTCACGGATCGCGCGATTTATCGGCCGGGCCAAACGATTCAATACAAAGGCATCTGCCTGAAGGTGAATCAACAGGAGAACAATTATGCTGTGCTCGAAGGGCAGGAAGTCACCGTTGTGTTCCTCGACGCGAACGGGCAGGAGATCGCCAAGCAGAAGCATCGTTGCAATGATTATGGATCGTTTACTGGAAGTTTTCCCGCGCCACGCGATCGGTTGATGGGACAGATGACCCTCCAGGTTCATGGTCCGCAAGGGGTCGCCCACATCCGGGTGGAAGAATACAAACGTCCGAAATTTCAGGTGACACTCGATGCGCCAAAGACCGCTCCGAAACTGAATGAACTCGTGAGCTTAACCGGGCACGCGATGGCTTACACGGGCGCGGCAGTGGACAATGCACAGGTGAAATATCGCGTGGTGCGCGAAGTGCGTTGGCCGCAATGGTGGAATTGGGGATGGCATCGCGGCGGCCATCGCGCCGGTGACCAAAGCCAGGAAATCGCCAACGGCACTTTAACAACGGAAGTGGATGGCAGCTTTACGATTAAGTTCGTGGCGAAACCGGATCTCTCCATCTCCGAGAAAGATGAGCCGACATTTGTTTTCCGCATTTACGCCGATGTCACCGATAGCGCCGGTGAAACGCGTTCCGATGAACGCACGGTGAATGTGGGTTACACCGCGTTGCAAGTGACATTGAACGCAGGAACCTGGCTGGAGCACAACGAACTGTTTGCAGTCAAGATCACGACGCAATCGCTCGATGGGGAACCGCAGGAAGCGAAAGGGATCGTGCGAATCTATGAACTGAAAGCTCCGGAAAAAGTGCAGCGCGCTCCACTGTCTGGCGGAGAAATCCCATACCATCGCGGGGTCTCAACAACGGATCAGAACGAAGAAACTGAACCGGATCTTTCGGATCCCAACAATTGGCCGCTTGGAAAAATGGTGGTTGAGAGAAAGTTCACGACTGACAAGGAAGGGAAAGAGTCACTGCAATTCAAACTAAAGAGCGGGGCTTATCGCGTCCTTCTGGAAACGCAGGATCGATTCGGAAAAAATGTAACGGGAAAACTCCCCCTGCAAGTACTGCAACCAAACGCGAACAAGCTCGCGATCAAAATTCCGAACCTGGTGGTCGCAACGACCAACTCCTATGAACCGGGAGAAGAATTCCTGGCTCTGTGGGGAACCGGTTATGACACGGGCCGCGCCTTCATTGAAATTGAGCATCGGCACAAAATCCTTCGCAGTTACTGGACGAAGCCGGGTCGGACGCAGGAAGCGATCAAGCTGGCGATCAACGAAACAATGCGCGGTGGTTTTACTTTGCACGTGACCCAGGTGCGGGAGAATCGGGCTTACCTGACTACGCAAAATATCCAGGTGCCATGGAGTAACAAGGAGCTGGAAATCAAATGGGAACATTTCACTTCGAAGCTTGGGCCGAACCAGAAGGAAACCTGGACGGCGGTGGTGCAGAAGCGGAGTGATGGAGTAATGGGGAAAAGGAGTGGTGAGGGGAAGTCAGATCCCAGCACTCCAAAACTCCAACACTCCAATACTTCTGAACAGTTCGCCGCCGAAATGGTCGCGACTCTGTATGACAAGTCGCTGGATACTTTCGTTCCCCATCATTGGCTGCAACGGTTCGGGATTTTTTACCAGAACCATTCGACGGCGCGGCCGAGCTTTGAAAATAGTGCGAAACGTTTTCAAAGTTATCGCTCCGACTGGAACTCGTTCGCTGGCGTGCCAAACATCACCTATCGGTCCTTCCCGCCGGAGCTGACGCAGAACTACTATGGTTACCGGTTTTCCCGAGTAGGCGGACGCGGTGGAGTGGCAATGGCAGAAGCCCCAAGCGCAAGCACCGCCAGGGCGGAGAACGGTCTCGTTGCGCAAGATGCCTTCTTCGAAACCGGCGAACTGCTGGCCCTCAGTCCGATACCGGGTTCGAAACGGGAGATGAAAGACAAGAATGGCCAATCTCCAGAAGAAGCGCAAACTGGAGAAAAAGAGCCCGACCTCGAAAATGTCACCGCTCGCAAAAACTTAAATGAAACTGCCTTTTTCTTCCCGCAATTAACCAGCGACAGCAATGGCGTCGTGCGCATGACATTCACCATGCCGGAAGCATTGACCGAATGGCGCTTCATGGGTTTCGCACATGATAAGAATGTCCGCTCCGGATTTATCGAAGCCAAAGCGGTCACATCGAAAGATTTGATGGTGCAACCGAATCCGCCTCGCTTTTTACGTGAGGGCGACGAAGTGGAATTCACGGTTAAGGTGTCGAATCAAACGGATACGCCACAGCAGGGCAAGGTGCGGTTGACCTTTGCGAACGGTCTTACGGAAAAGTCGGTGGACGATTTGCTGGGTAACAAATCCACGGAACAAAGTTTCGATATTCCCGGCATGCAATCGCGCAGCTTCGGTTGGCGGATCAAAGCGCCGGAAGGAATTTCGGTGCTCACTTACAAAGCGGTGGGCGCAACGAGCAAAGTGTCCGACGGCGAAGAAGGTTTTCTGCCGGTGCTGTCGCGTCGCATTTTCATAACGGAATCATTGCCATTGCCGATCCGCGGTCCGGGCACAAAGCATTTTGAATTCACCAAGCTGCTGCAATCCGGCAAGTCCGACACGCTCAAGAACGAGGGGCTGACAGTGCAGATGGTTTCCAATCCAGCGTGGTATGCAGTGATGGCGTTGCCTTACCTGATGGAGTTTCCGCACGAATGTTCCGAGCAGGTATTCAACCGGTTTTATGCCAACGCACTGGCGCGGCACATTGCGAAGTCCGATCCTAAGATCCATCGGATCTTCGAACAATGGCGTGGCACTTCCGCGCTCGATAGTCCGCTGGAGAAGAACGAGGAACTGAAGAGTGTGGTGCTGGAAGAAACGCCCTGGGTTCGCCAGGCACAGAGTGAAAGCCAGGCGCGCAAGAATGTGGGAATCTTGTTCGAAGATAACCGGCTGAACTACGAAACCGATCGCACCCTGCAAAAGCTCGCCGAGATGCAGCACAATGATGGTGCGTGGCCATGGTTCCCCGGCGGACCGGGCAACGATTATATCACCCTCTACATCACGACTGGATTCGGTCGTGTGCGTCATCTGGGTGTCGAGGTGAATGCGGAGCCAGCTGTTCGCTCGCTGGATCGTTTGGATAATTGGATCGACGCCACTTACCGTGAAATCCTGCGTCGCGGTCACGAGGATAAGAACAATCTTACCCCGACGATTGCGTTGTATCTGTATGGTCGGAGTTTCTTCCTCAAGGACAAAGCATTCGAACCGAAGCCTCGGGAAGCGGTGGATTACTTTCTCGGGCAGGCGCGGAAATATTGGCTGCAACTCGATAACCGCCAATCTCAGGGACACCTCGCCATCGCACTGAACCGTTTCGACGATCAGAAAACAGCGCGCGGCATCATGGCCTCTATCAAAGAGCGCTCTGTCACTGATGAAGAAATGGGAATGTTCTGGCGCGACCTCGAATTTTCCTGGTGGTGGTTCCGTGCGCCGATCGAAACGCAGGCGTTGATGATTGAGGCGTTCGATGAAGTGATGAATGACGCTGAGGCGGTCGAAGATTGCAAAGTCTGGTTGCTGAAACAGAAACAAACGCAGGATTGGAAAACCACCAAAGCGACTGCTGATGCGGTCTATGCGTTGCTCCTGCGCGGGACAAGTCAATTGGTCAGCGATGCGCTTGTTCAGGTGACGATCGGTGGCCAGGAAATCAAACCAGAAAAAGTCGAAGCTGGAACAGGCTTCTATGAGAAACGTTTCACCGGTCCAGAAGTGAAACCGGCGATGGGCGAGATCACCGTGAAGAAAGTGGATGAAGGAGTCGCCTGGGGGAGCGTGCATTGGCAATACATGGAAGACATGTCCAAAGTCACACCGCACGAAGGCACGCCGTTGAAGCTGAAGAAAACTTTGTTCAAAAAAGTGAACACCGCGCGCGGCCCGGAACTGCAACCGATCAAGGGCCATCTCGAAGTCGGCGATGAACTGGTTGTCCGGATCGAACTCCGCACGGATCGCGACATGGAATACATGCACATGAAAGATCAGCGGGGCAGCGGGACGGAACCGGTCAACGTTCTCTCGCGTTACAAGTACCAGGACGGCCTCGGCTATTACGAATCCACCCGCGATACCGCGAGCCATTTCTTCATCGATTACCTGCCGAAAGGGGTTTACGTGTTCGAATATTCAACCCGTGTTCAACTTCGCGGGAACTATCAAAGTGGCATCGCCGAAATCCAGTGCATGTATGCGCCGGAGTTTAACAGTCATTCGGAAAGCTTTCCGTTGGTGGTGAAATAGCCGTGAACCCCGGAATTGGGATGTATGACTGATTTATTTCAGACAGGCTGACGTGAAACCGTTCATGGGTGCATCGGGTGGACGGATGTCTCCTTGATTAGTCATCCTGTTCAACAAAAAGAATTGAACATGAAACACGCTTTCTACGCCCTGCGCGTCGCAGCGTAGCCCCAGCCAGCACCGACGACCAGGCCGCCGAGGTGAGCCCAGTTGGCGATTGGCAGTATATTCGTGAAGCCAAACCCCAGCCAAATCAGCATCATCGTCACGGTTTGTTTGTGAAGGAAAAGGCCACTGCCTGGCTCATATTTGCCTTTCATCCAGACATAACCGAGCAGGGCGTAAACAACGCCGGACATGCCGCCGAAGAGTGGACTGCCACCGATGACATACTGAGCCCAGTTGGAAATGGTGGCACTGACCACGACCAGTGCCAGGAGTTTTCCTGTTCCTTCCAAAGTTTCGACCATCCCTCCCAAGTCGCGCAGCCAAAGCATATTGAAGAGGATGTGTATGATCGACATATGAACAAGCATCGGAGTCAGCAACCGCCAGACTTCTCCGGAGCGAATTTCAGGAGACCCGAGCAATCGCTCAAACATGTCTGGACTTGCCTCGTAAATGCTGAAGAGGAGAAAAGGAACCTGGGTTAAAACTTCATTACCAAACCTCGTCCAGAAAAACACCAGAACCGAGGCGGCGATGAGAACTGCCGTTAGCGGCCCAACGCCAAAGACCACAAAACGACGAAAAATGTTGTCGCGTGTTCGGACCCGTTGCCTGAATTCTTTCGATTCCTTTTCCTGCGCTGCCCGCAAGTCACTGGCTTTCGCTGCTGCAGCAAATTGTTGGTCATCAGGATTGGCGCGAAAAGTCGCCAGCCATTGCGACGCTTTGGCGAGGTCATCATCGGAATGAACCCAGATTTGCCAGGCGTCCTGGTTGCCGGGGTCGATCTGATTTGAAATTCCCTGGACGTAGAGAAAATCGCTGAACTGCCGCGCTCTCGTTTCCGAATCGATTTCACCAATTGTTCGCACGGTCTAATTTGTGCACACGAGGCCGATCAAGACAAGCGTTCCTGACCCGAACGGGACGATAAGGTTACCGAACTGCCTCGGCAATCTTCACCGTATCGGTGAACTGTCGAAAGCGGATGATCCGTCTATTCCGCACCTCGTAGACGTGAGCGAAAGCGGCCATCATTGATTTGCCGGTTCGTTTATGAGTTCCGCGATATTCGCCGAGTGCAATGATGGTTTCACCGGCGTCGAGCCATTCAGAAACAGGTGCTTCCCATGATTCCCATTCGATTCGGAACTTTGTGAAAACTTCGTCTAGAACAACTTCGGCGCCCACATACCGTCCACCACCGGGAAAGCCTTCATTTTGAATCCATTCAATGTCCGGAGCGAAGATCTGCAAAACCCCCTCGCGATCATTGGCGCGGAATGCAGCGTAAAGCCGTTGCACAATTTCCAGATTGTTCATTACGGTGCGATCGTAGTCCAAGATTCTAATCTCGCCCATTTAAAATCCCCCGGGGTCGTCAAGGTTCATGTAACAGAGGTTTGCGTTCGGCAATCCGCTCACTGCCGGACCGGAGTCGGGCAACGGCATGTCCGAGGGTAAACCGTCCCGCGCCCAGCAGACCAATGGCTGCGGTGACGAGCGCCAAGGTGAGTGGGAATTCCATTCCTCCTTGCTGGCTATCGAACCCTCCGTTGCGCAATGCAAAGCATGCGACGAGCATGGTGGCGACCAATGGAATCGCTGCCCAACTTGTGCGAAGACCGACGATCAAAGCCAGACCGCCAAAAAACTCAACGCCCGCTGCAAGCCCGGCGTTGAGTTGCGGAAATGGTATGCCGAGGGAGGCCAGATAGCCCGCGAATCCGTTCAGGCCGCCGAATAACTTCTGGGCACCATGGAAGACGAAGACCGCGCCGGTGATTCCGCGCAACAGGAGTAGTGCGGTGTCGTGTGAGAATTGATTTTCAACATTTGCAGTTTTCATAATAATTTTGAGATTTTTTGATCCTAGTTAGTGTCTGGCGGGAAACTAATTTGAAGTTGACTGGCATTGATTGGGGTGAGGATTGAGGGGAGTGAATGTTGGAGATGAAGATGAAGCTTTTCGAGGGATTGGACGTCTGAGAGTGCAACA
>JACDHS010000186.1 GCA_013820875.1 Verrucomicrobiota bacterium
CTCCATCACTCCATCACTCCATCACTCCATCACTCCATCACTCCATCACTCCATCACTCCATCACTCCATCACTCCAGTCGATGAAACCACGGATGCATTGACACGGAGAGGGACATAATGCGTAGATCATTTTGCAAACGCGCATGCGGAGCGGTTTGGATACTGAACTTATAATGAAAAAGTGGATTGTTGAATTTATTGGAACGTTCTTTCTTGTGTTCACCATCGGTTGCACGGTTGTCGGAGGAGCTACTGGCGTCATTCCGCCACTCGCCATTGGCGCCGCCCTGATGGTCATGATTTATGCGGGTGGACATATCTCCGGCGGCCATTTCAATCCGGCTGTCACTTTGGCCGTTTGGATCCGCGGACGTTGCGACACAAAAGATGTTTTACCATACATGCTAAGCCAGGTCATCGGGGCTGTGCTGGCTGCGATGGCGGTGAAATTCTTGAAATCGGATGTCACCGTTGCTGTCGGCTTGGTAAGATCGGGACCGGCTCTTCTATCGGAATTCCTCTTCACCTTCGCCCTCGCTTACGTCGTGTTGAATGTTGCCACAGCGAAAGCAACCGAGGGCAACTCATTCTACGGATTGGCGATTGGTTTCACAGTCATGGCCGGGGCGTTCTCGGTCGGCACGATCTCTGGAGCAGCCTTCAATCCAGCCGTGGCAATCGGAGTGGCACTGATGGGGCTTTCTTCCTGGGGAAACATCTGGATTTATTTCGTCGCCTGTTTCGCCGGGGGAGCCGTTGCTGGTTTCACCTTTAAGTTCTTGAATCCTCAAGATGTTTAGTCGCGGTTGGTTCGCGTCTGGCTTCGTAGATCGGCCAGATTCATCCCTTCACGCTTCTTCACAAGGGCTTCCACCTTTGGCACATACATTTGCGTTTCCGATGGCAGCCAATGCGCGATTTCATCGAAGGTTTTGGCGTTGTGCCGTTTCAGGAGGCCTCCCACCCGTCCTTCACCCGCATTGTAAGCGGCAAGGGCGAGACGCCAATCCGCGAAACGATCATGCAGGTAGCGCAGGTATTTAGCGGCCGCACGACCGCTTTTCTCGGGGTTGGTCCGTTCATCGCGGAGAACGCCGACTGACAGATCAAGGCTGCGAGCCGTGGCGGGCATGAGTTGAAACAGACCGACGGCGCCGGCTGGACTGCGCGCTTTCGGATTGAATGAAGATTCCACCTCTGCCACCCAGACCAGTTGCGGGGGCACCCGTTCTTCCGTGAAGATTTTCTTCAAGGGCAAAATATATTTGTTGGCTACAGCCGGGACGGGGCGCTGTTCCACCACCGTCACCCAGGCTCGACGTTGCGTCTGGGGTGTGGGCGAGGGGAGACGGGTCACGTTGGTCTTCCCGACCGTCGCTTGTTTCTGCAACTGCTCGGCTACATCAAAATAATCGAGGCGCGACTGTAACCAGGCCGCATAATCCTGGGTTTCTTCGAACTGCTGCAGGATGGGTAGCAATTCGCGTGCGGCATCGCGGGAGGCGCTGAGATCATAAACGTAGGTGCCCTGGAACTGAGTTTGCAGGTCGTTGACCAACTTATTGGCGACCTCAACATCCACGCCCAGGAAATCCAGGACCGCTCCATTCTCCTCGATAAATTCCTGGGCGAAGCCAAGTAATTCGTCCGCATCGAAAGCTTCTTCCTGGGCAAAAGCGGATGGGCTGCACCAAAGCATGCAAACTGCAATCAAAGAAAACGGTCTCATCGGCTTGCAGAGCGTAGCAGAATCGTGGTCGTGGAGGAGAGGAAACTTCGTGGGATGCGCACGTTGGTAGAGTAAAGAGCCTGTCTGAAAATGGGTGGAACGGGCATGCCAGCCCTTGGCGGCGGGCATGCCGCAAAGCGGCAAATCGACTCTATAGTTCTGTTTTTCTAGCCCGCGAGTCCAGAGAGAGCAATACAGGGATTAGTGCGTGTTGGACGGCCTGGAAGTCGGTGGCAGGTTGCCACCGACAACGGGCTGGTAGCCCGTTCCACCCATTTTCAGACAGGCTATCCGTTAGGATAGTTACGATTTAATCTCCGCCAACATCCGATCCAATCGCTCCGAAATATCGCGCAGGATCGCGACATCACTATCCGGACGAACCGATGCTTTCGGATGTGGCAAATCGGTTTTGATTCTGCCGCGAAGTTTCAGGAATTGCGCCGCCGTATGTTTGTAGGCAGGTACCGGTGGACGAAAGGCGAGGAAGCCGAGGTATTGCAACAGATCGTTCAGCTCGTAGAACAGCGGATCACCTGATTCCCACAATTTATCTCGCGCCGCAAATCCTTCCGGGGAAAACGCGGACAATCCGAGGAGATAATCGCTGCCGTAAATTACCATATCGATGGCGAGATCATTGCCGGTGTAAACTTTGAATTCCGGACGCAACTTGTCCCGCAACTCCAGACGTTGCAGTTCGAGTCGGCGACTAAGCGAGGAATGTTTCATCCCGACAATCTGCGGGATTTGCATCAACTCGCTGACCGTATCGAGATCGTATATCTGTCCGAACGGCGCGAACATATCGCCCAGTTCAAACGCGAACATCTTCTCGCAGTTCTGCGCAACGGTTTTGTAGGTGGCGATCAGTTCACTGCGAGAAAGACTTTTGAACTCGGAACATTGAAAAAGGATCGGTGTGCCACCCGCACGGACGATTTCACAAACTGCTGTTTGGTAGTTGGCCACCGCACTGCCGGATTCGGTTTCAACAAAAGCACCGGCGACGAACGGTTTTCCAGGAATGGTTTGTCGAGTGACGTTCAACACCTCGCGACGTTCCGTCGCTGTCAGGAGATTGGTGTAGCCGGTGTCCATGTTCACCGCAGGAGTGATCCCGGCATTCGTCGTCCGCAAAACATTCGCCGCGAATGAATCCAAATCAATGGTGCGATCTTCGTTGAACGGCAGCAGCACAGCGGAGATGCCTTCGATCTTGCGCCGAGTCTGAATGCGCCTGGTAATGTCCATTTGGAGTGAGTTCAAAGTTTAAGGTTTAAAGTTCAAAGTTGCTGGCGCACGCAATGAGTCGCCACGACCAACTTTGAACCTTAAACCTGAAACTTTGAACTCTTTTCCTACGGTACGAGGACGATTTTGCCGAAAGCGCCCGGTTGCAGAATCGCTTCATGCGCGGCAGGCGCTTCGGCAAGGGGCAGTTCGCGTCCGATAATCGGATTCAACGTGCCGTCTTCCAGCCCGTCCACAATCGCGGCGTAGATGGCGCGGCGTTCGCGGTCGTCGGCGTTGAACAACAGCAGACCGAGAATATCAGATTCGCGCAGCATGACATCGCGCGGGTTGATCTCCACCTTGCCACGACTGCCAATGACGATGACGCGACCTTTCTTCGCGAGAATTGTGAGATCCTTTCCGAGGTTCACATTCGCAAGCATTTCTAAAATGACGTTAACCCCGCGCCCCTCCGTCGCCGCGGTAATCTGCTGTAAGTAATCCGGCGCATGATGATTGAAAACGCGGTGTGCGCCTTGTTCCAACACCAGCTTTTCGCCGCGTTCACTCCCGGCCGTTCCAAAAACCGTGAGACCGGCTGCCCGCGCGAATTGAACCGCAGCCGTCCCGACTCCGCCGGTCGCACCATGCACCAGAACGATTTCATCGGGCTGCGCATTGGCGCGTTGAAACAACGCGCGATAGGCTGTGGCATACGGAATATTCACAGCGGCCCCTTGTGCGAAGGAAATCTTTTCCGGCAATGGATGAACTTCAGCGTCATCGCAGAGAGCGAACTCCGCGTAAGAACCGCTGATGGTCCGAGATGTGAAAACTCGATCACCCACTCGAACGTTCTTCACATCATCACCAATAGCTTCAATCACTCCAGCAGCATCTTGCCCCGGCGTGTAAGGCAAAGGCGGGAGCGCCGGATACGCGCCCGAGCGGATGTAGGTTTCAACCGGGTTCACCCCCGCCGCTTTGACGCGAACAATTACCTCGTTGGCAGCCGGAGTCGGCAGCGAAACCTCTTCGACCTTCATCACTTCGGGACCACCAAATTGATGCACGCGCATGGCTTTCATATTGGGCAAACGTAGCTGCGATCTTCAGTTGGTGAAAGGGCTTTGGTGAAGGTTGCATTGTTGAATGGTTGAATGGTTGCATGGGTGGGGAATACCACGGCCCGTGCGGGCCTGATTTATTACTCGCCCCTCACTTCGGCCTGGCCCAGGTGAGCGTGCTTTCCTTTTTCAATGCGGTGATGACATTGCCGTTCGCATCCAGGAGTTCGATCTGAAGGGTGTCAGGCTTTAGGAGGTCGCCAGGACTGTCAGCATCTGCCCTGGCGGCAATTTGCACGATTTGCAGGCCGCCACCCTGCTTCACTGGAACTTCATTGATGGTGAACCAATTGGCGCTGCGTTCGTTTTGAGCGTCGTACAGGCGGACGCGAATTTTGCCGGTCACCGCACTCAACGTGAAGTTCACCGTAAGATAACCACTGAACAAATCGCTTTGTTTAAAGTCGTTCAACTGCAAGGTGCCGGTAGCGGCGACATTGGCCGGAGTCGCAGCGCCGGGAGCGCGCCACATCAATATCATCGAGACCGGCATCAGATCATAACGCTGCACAGTAACTGCATCCTGCAGGTAGATCAGAATGCGGTCGGTGGACATGGAGGCGAAAGCGTTCGCGTCCGGCGGTTGATAGCGGATCGGGAACAGCGCGAGTTTCTGGCTCGATCTCTTGATCTCAGTGTGTGGCGTTTGGAAAAAGGTGGTCGCCTGCGCATTCCCGGTGCGACTGACTTCCACGCCGAGAATCGGCTTCGGTAATTTGTCTTTGTAATCGAATTCGACACCGAGGGTCATCTGGCTGCGGTCGAGACTGCGGTTCACAATGTCCACATTGAGCACCTTTGTTTTAGCGGTGGACGGGAGGAACGGCGGGGCGCTGATTTCCGTGGTGGATTGTTTGGCCTGTTGCTCGGCCAAAATGCGGGCGGATTCCTGGGCTCGGGCTTCCTCCTCAGCACGAACACGGGCCTGGGCTTCCGTCTGCGCGCGTTCTTCGGCGAGACGAGCGGCTTCCGCTTCGGCTCTCAATTTTGCATCGGCCATCTGTTTCTGTTCGGCGAACCGGCGCGCGTCGGCTTCTGCTTGGCGTCGGGCTTCCTCGCGAGCTTTGGCTTCCGTGGCGGCGAGCTCATCGGCAACTCGTTTTTCTCCCGCCAACCGTTTCGCTTCCGTCTCCGCTCTGACGCGAGCTTTCTCGCGAGCTTCCGCTTCGGCAGCGAGACGGAGTTCGGCTTCCTTGCGAGCGCGCTCTTCGGTTTCAGCCTGGAGCCGCGCGGCCTCCCGGGCTTTGGCCTCGGCTTGGGCGCGCTCTTCAGCGATGCGACCTTCTTCCGCCAGTCGCCTGGCTTCGGCTTCCGCTTTGCGCTGAGCTTCCGCCCGCGCTTTAGTTTCCTCTTCGAGACGGGATTTCAATTGCGTCTCCGCTTCGGATTTGGCGCGTGCATCAGCAATTCGTTTTTCTTCAGCCAACCGTTTTGTCTCAGCTTCGACTTTCAAGCGAGCTTCCTCGCGGACCCTGGCTTCGGCGGCCGCGCGTGCTTCGGCTGCTTTACGCGCTTGTTCTTCGGCTTCAGCCTGGAGGCGAGCTTCTTCGCGGGCTTTGGCTTCGGCAGCAGAGCGTTGTTCTGCAATTCGTTTTTCTTCAACCAGGCGACGGGCTTCCTGTTCGGCTTTGGCGCGGGCGGCGTCGCGAGCTTTGGCTTCCGCTTCGGCGAGGATGCGAGCGTCTTCACGGGCTTGTTCCTCCTCGGCGGCGCGTTCTTCGGCAAGGCGCCTTTCTTCCGCGAGACGTTCTGCCTCGGCTTCCGCTTTCTTGCGGGCTTCCTCACGAAGAAGCGCTTCTTCCCGTGCTTTGATTTCGGCTTCGGCGCGAAGGCGCGCCTGTTCCCGGGCGCGCTCGGCAGCAGCGGCAGCCTGTTTCGCGCGCTCAGCGGCTTGGGGATCATTCTCGATCTGCGTGATCACCGGGAGCGTGGATTTGAGAACGGGCCTGGCATCCGGATGCCCCCACTTAATGGTTTTGAGATTCGGGCTGCTGGAAATAATGGCGGTTGCGCTGCTGTTCAAAAGCAGGATGCGAACGCGATCGGTGGTGATCTCAGGCGGGACACCCTCTTCGTCGTTAAAATATTTTACCTTGATGGAAACCGGTCCTTTGCCGATGGAAACAGTCAGAGGATCGGCGCCGAACCAACGGGAAACCCCTTTCTGATCTTTCTTTTCAATGACGGGAATGACGATCGCAGTTTGTCCGCCGAATCCATCGTAGGTGACATCCATCCCGAGAAGAACTTCAGAGCCGTCCCTGGATTGATCGATCACACGGAGGTTATTAATGCTGTTGCCGGCGAGCGGACGGAGAGTGGGCTGTAAAAGGACAGGTTGGGCAAGTGTCGCCATGAAGGAGAATTGAAAAAAGAGCAGGCCCGTAAAAAGAATTCGCGCAAAGTTCATGTTCGCAGATGGGTTATGAGGAAGGGTGGAGTTTAAGGTTCAAGGTTTAAAGTTCAAAGTTGCTGGCTCGCGCAATGCGTCGCTACGACCGACTTTGAACTTACACCTGAAACTTTGAACCTGAGAAGCGCCCTACTTAAAGAAACGCACCTTGGACAAGCGTGGGATGACCTTTTTGTAAACCAGAACGGCAAACAACAAGAACAAGACCACTGCAACCAGAGGCACCCAAATCGCTAGAGTGCTGGTCAGGAGCGCGCCACCCAGTTCGACGGTGGCAAAGATCGGATTGGCGAGACCACCGGTGGTGGCAGTGGAAGCGCCACGGGTCAGGACGGTAGCCGTTTGCACCAGGCCAGCTGCTCCGCCGCCTGCAATTGCGGCCAGGGTCCATTTGAGAAAAGGGCTCATGTCCGAGATCATTGCAGCGGTAACAATAGTTCCAGCAATGATGGCGGCAGGTGTAGCGATGGAATCGAGGGCATTATCCAGCCAGGGAACGTAGTAGGCGGCAATTTCCAGGATTGTGGCCAGTGCGAATGCTGCGATTGCGACATCGCTGCCTATCCATTGAAAACCGGCGGAAAGCTCCAGGTGCCCGCTGTGTGCGGCGATGCTCATGATGAGCAGCGGCACGAAAACACGGAATCCACAGGCGGCGCTCAGGCCGATACCAATAAGCAGACCAAGCATTGCTTCCATACATTGCGACATTAGCACAGCTTGTATTTCTGGGAAACAAATTCGCTTCGAGTTTTAGTGAGTGATTTGCCTGATACGAATTACCGCCCACCCCCTGAATTGCTGAAAACGGCGAGAGACCGAACGTTTTAAGCGTGACCAGAAAATTAACAAAGGAGCCAATAATGAAAAAAACTCTCGTAATATTAGCAACGGTAGGACTCGTGGCTGTCGGATGTGAACGTCGCGACACGGTGCGTGAAGGCGCTGGCGCCGATCAACAAATCGAACAACAAAGAGATGCCCAGGTTGAGCAACTCGAACGACAACAAGAACAAGTCGAGCAGCAAGCCGACGCCCAGCAAAGGTCAATTGAAGCCCAGGCTGATGCCAAACAAGCCCAACTGGATGCACAACAGGAACAAGTTAGAGCTGAAGCCGAGGCGCAACGCGCGCAGTTGGAAGCTCAACAAGCGCAGCAAGAGGTGCAGCAGGAAGCCCAGGCTGTGCGGCAGGAGGCCGCAGGCGCAGCCGCGCCCAGCGACCAGCAACTGGAACAGAGTGTGCGTCAATCACTCCTCGGCGACCAACAACAACAACAACCACAACCCGCTGGTGCCGTCGCTCCAAACGTTACCATTCAGGTTAGCGGTGGCACAGTCACTTTGACGGGCACCGTTCAAAGCGAACAACAAAAACAAGACATGGAACAAAAGGCGAAAGCCATCCAGGGCGTGCAACAGGTAGAGAATAATCTCGAAGTCCAGGAACAATAAGTTCCTCACTCATTCGCAAAGGAGCCTCAGTTTCAACCAACTGAGGCTCTTTCTCTTCTCGATTAGCGAATAGAGCTTGGAGGAACGAATCGGAGCCGCTATTTTTCCAGGATGTCCACGAAGAATTCTCCAAAAAATTCCTCCCCGACTCATTCCAACGACAAGAAAGTCAATTTCCCGGTGATCATCGGCAGCGTCGCCGCGATCATCGCAGTCGCAATCGTCGGATGGAACATGTCCATTACCGAAAGCCGTTCACTTTATGTGGTGAGTGGTTTCGAGAAGCCAGCCATCATCCAACTGCCCGGAATGGAAGCTGTTGGCATCGCGCCGGGCAAAGTGCGGACCATCAGGCTTGCCGAGGGCGACTACGAAGCGACGATTTCCGGGCCGATCACGAACACCCTGAAGTTTTCCGTTCGCACCAGTTTCATGGATCGCTTCACAAAAAAGCCGGCATGGGTTTTGAACGTGGGCGGTTCTGCCCTGCTCTTTTCCGAGACAATTGATCCATTCGGGGAGCAGAGTGAATTCACTCCTTACTATGGCGAACCATTTGTCAGTTGGTTGAATGTGGATCTGCCTTTCACCGAATTGCCCGACAAGATTCAGGGCAAGAAGTCCCTCACTCGCATTGGCCTGTTCAAGGGACCGGTGATCGAGGCGCTTGTGGCAGTGGCCCGCAGTGCTCCTCCAGAGGAAGCATTGAATCTCGCTGAATGGCACCTGCGACTTCACCGCGACGATTCCCGAATGCTTTCGGAGTATGTGGGGTTTTCACAAAGCATCAATCAAGGTGAACGCCTCCAGAAATTTCTAATCGAGGGAACAGAGGTTCGCCCGGTCGAAATTGATTGGCATCGCGCTTACCAGGATCTCTTGCTGTCACCCGAGCAACACGGCTCACTGATTGCGGAATATGACGGACTCCTCAAGAAGGATCCCAATAACTCTTCGCTTCTCTACCTGCGGGGTCGGTTATGCATCAGTCAGAGACAAGCTTTGGATTATTACAACAAGTCACTCATGACGAGTTTCAACAACGCCTTCACCCACTTTGCCATGGCGTCCGCACACGCGGGAAGCGGCGAATGGCAAACGGCAAATTCGAGCATTAGAGTGGCGCGCTCCCTCCGGCCAGACATTCTCCTGTTTCAGAATACTCTTTTTGAAACCCGTCTCGCGATGGGGGATTACGAGGAAATGGAAGGCGAACTGCTCAAGGCGGTCCAGCAAGTGCCTTTGGACATAACTCTCAACATTTTCCTCGGCGATGTCCTCGCTGCCGCAAAGAAACACGATCTCGCAAAACAGGTCTGCGATGCATTTGAGAGTCGTTGGTCTCAGACTTACGACCAACCGCCTCCAAAATCGTTACGTTCCCGCATTCTCTATTCGATCGGCGACTTCGATACCATGGTAAAGCTCTACGCACAGGATCGGAATAATGATGCTCAATCGGCCTATTTCGAAGCACTGGTGGAACTTGGCCGCCTGGAAGAGGCATTAACCATCAGCCCCATTGATGATACAGGGTCCGCCGATCCGTTTCATTTCCTGGCGTATGCAACTGCCTGGAAGCTTGCTGGGAACGAAGAAAAGTTTCAAACATGTTCAAAACGCGCTTTTGAAATGTTGAAATCGACTCGCCCGGATTTCGCGTTGATTGCCGATCTGCTCGCGGATAACGAAGCACCCGATTTGAGCGAAGTCATCGACGTTCCAGTTCAACCAAAGCTGAAAGCCATCATTTTGGTGTACCTCGCTGCGAAGTTTCCAGCGAACAAGTCTGAATACGCCGACATGGCGCGCAAGCTCAACGTCGAACGTTCCTATCCGTTTCATCTGATCGCCAAAGTCGCCGGAACGGAAACACGCGCGGACGCAAAATAATCCCAAAACCGGCAGTGGTTCCTCGCTGTTTTCGGTGGAATAGGATTTGGAAAAGTCTTCGATCGGTGAATTCCTGTTCCGGAGGAACACTTGAGAATAGCCCAATGTTTCAACATTGGGTTCGAAGTGGGTGAGTTGAATCAGTTCCGAAGGAACGGCTG
>JACDHS010000039.1 GCA_013820875.1 Verrucomicrobiota bacterium
CGCACAGTGTGTTGCCCACTTTAAAACTCCAGGAACGACGCCCGCACAGTGTGTTGTCCACTTTGAAACTCCAGGAACGACGTCCGCACAGTGTGTTGTCCACTTTAAAACTCCAGGAACGACGTCCGCACACTGTGTTGCCCACGTTCCGGGGAGCACAAAATGGCGGGAACCGGGCGCATTGGCACTGCCCCGGAGTGCACACCGTCCCGGGCGCAGCAACACGAAGGCTTGGCGGACGCTTCCAAATTTTTCACGATGATACTCCCACGTTGCTGTGCCCGAGACGGGCACACTCCGGGCGGGGGGCAGCGTCAAGATGCGCCCGCGAGAAACCTCCCCGTCAATTGTGAATTTGCCAATGCGCCCGCTGGTTGGCACTCTAACGCGATGAAATGGCTGTTGCTTTCGGTGTTTTTGCTGGGATTCGGGTCCGTCGCGCATGCACAGAACGCCGATGATGGGTACTTGAAGCTTTATAGTTCGCTGCAGGAAGCCGATACCCTTAACCAAAACGGCCAATATCGCGCCGCGGCTGAGAAATACCTGGAGGTGCAGAGTGGGCTGAAAGCGTTTCGTAATATTCATCCGACCTGGAACCCCAAAATCGTCTCCTACCGCCTGAACTACGTCACCGAACGTCTTGAATCAGTCATCAGATTTTTACCTGCTCCAGTTGCGACCACTACCCCGGGAGTAACAAACACCCCTGCGCCCGGCGCCAGCTTCGAACTTTCGTCCCGTCGCCCAGCCAGGACAGAGCCGGATCCGGAGGTCGCCTCCTTGAATTCGGAGGTGCGGCGCCTGGAATCTGAAAAGGCCAGCCTTGAAGCAAAATTGCGTGAGGCTTTATCCATCAAACCTGCCGAGACGGATCCGAAACAACTCGCCCGTGTGCAACAACGCGTCGTCAATTTGCAGAAGGAAAAAGATTTGCTGGAAGTGGCGCTGGACCAGGAACGTGCTCGCGTGACGCAACTTAAGGCGGAACCCAAAGCCGATCCACAACGGTTGCGTGAACTCGAAACGGAACGCGATGAACTAAGGAAACAATTAGAGGCCCTGGTCGCCTATCGAACCGATACGGAATCACGCTACCAAAAGCAGATCAAAGTGTCCGAGGACAAATTGCAGCAGTTGGATCAACTGCAAAAAGAACGCGACGAACTGGACAAACGTCTGCGCGTGACGACCGCGCGGTTGCAGGTGGCAGAAGAAAGTTCGAAAAGCCGCAAGCCGCAGAAATCCGATCTGAAGGAGCTCAACAAGTTGCAGGAAGATAAAGAACGTCTGGAAGCGAAGTTCTATGGACTGGCCAAGGAATTGTCGAACATCCAATCCAATCGCGAGAAAGAATTGAAAGCGCACCAGGCAGCGTTGCGACGCGTGCGCGAACTGGAAACCGAGCGGGACAAACTGGAAATCCGATTGGCTCACGTTTCCGCGGGTAATTCGGTGGCAAGTGATGCGGCTCCCTCCAATCTTGAATTGCTGGGGCAACTGGAGGAAATGCGGGCGAAGCTCGCCGCTTACGAATCCAAACCAGCGCCATTCACTCCGGAAGAGCTGGCATTATTCAAGAAGCCGGGCGGCTCTGAGCAATCGGCCTTCTACCTGGCCAACCGTCCGAGCACCCGCGACCTGTCGTCCAGGTCGCAGCAACTGGTGGTTGAAGGCGATCGTGCGTTCGTTGAGCAGCGCTTCAAGGATGCTGAACAAAAGTACGGCCAGGTGCTGCAGCAGGAAGTAAAGAATGTCTATGCGCTGGCTAACATGGCTTCGGCACAAATGGAAATGAACCGGATGGAAGAAGCCGAACACAGCCTGAAACGCGCGCTTATCATTGAACCGAATGACCCATTCAGTTTGCTTCTCATGGGTAAAGTGAAGTTGAACGAGGGGAACATGGATGCGGCGCTCGCAGCCTTGAGTCGTTCGGCACAACTGAACCCGGACAGCGCCGAGACGCAGAACTATCTCGGCATCGTCTTGAGCGAAAAAGGACAACGTGTCGGGGCAGAAGCAGCGCTCCGCAAAGCGATCCAGGTGCAACCCGACTACGCCAGTGCTCATCATAATCTTTCAATTATTTACGCGACGCAGAAGCCACCTTTCATGGAGCTGGCGCGGTGGCATTACGAAAAAGCGGTTTCGCTCGGGCACTCCAAAAATCCGCAACTCGAAGGAATGATTGCAGAAAAATAAGGGCATGTTGCGGCAGTATATAAAGGAGATTGTGGTGGAAACGCGCGGGCGCGGTTTTTACGAAATCACGCGGGAGGTCGCGCGGTTGCTCGATCTCCACACCGGATTGGCCACACTCCACTTGCAACACACCTCCGCTTCCCTGTTGATCCAGGAAAATGCGGATCCCACTGTGCGCCGGGATTTTGAAGAATTTTTCAAACGCCTCGTTCGTGACGGTGATCCAATGTTCGAGCACGACATGGAAGGTGATGACGATATGCCCGCCCATATCCGCACTGCGTTGACTGCGGTGAATCTCAGCATTCCGATTGTGAACGGTCGCCTGGCGCTCGGCACATGGCAGGGCGTTTACGTTTGGGAACATCGCAAAATGCCGCACTCCCGCCACGTGGTTGTCCATTTCCTGGGCGAATAAAACTTTGCGCAAAAAGCATACCGGTGGCAGCTTGATGACGCTTTTTATCATGCGAAAACTGCAACTGCCTGCGAAGGTTCTCTCCATCTCTTTTTTCGGAATTGCACTGCTCACCAATGCATTCGGCACGACAGAACGATTCGGATTTGCCGGTCCCGAGATATTCCCAATCGACAACCAGATTTCACAGCTTCGCGCGGCTGATATCAATGGCGATGGCAAGCTGGACCTTATCCTCGTCAATAATTCCCGCGCCAAAATCAATCTGCTCATCAACCGTACCGGGGAAACGAACACCAGCGACCGGCTCGATAAAAGCATCAAGCCGCAATTGAACGAGCTGCCGCCGGATGCGCGTTTTCGCATCGAATCGATCGCCTCGGAGAAGCGCATTGCGGCATTGCTCGCAACCGATTTGAACAGTGATGGTCTTGCCGATCTTGTTTACTACGGGGAACCGAAAGAACTGGTGGTGCAATACAACCAGGGCACGAATACCTGGAGTTCGCCGCGACGCTGGCAAATCGGCGATGAAACTTCACTGACTCCCAATGCCTTGGCCACCGGCGATTTGAACGGCGACAAGAAGACGGACCTTGTCCTTCTAAGTGAGAATTACATTCATGTCCTTTACCAAAACGCCGACAATACATTGGGCGAACCGGTTAGAATTCCTTACGTCGGCACGGTTAAATCCATTCAAGTATTGGATATCGATGGCGATGGCCGGGATGATCTGCTCCTGGTCAACTGGGATGATCCGAATCCATTCCGTTTCCGCCTGCAAACCGGCGATGGCCAACTGGGGCCGGAATATCATTTTCCCGTGCCTTCAATCCGCTCTTATTGGGCGGATGATCTGGATGGAGATCAGAAAACAGAAATTATGTCCATCGCCCAAAATTCCGGCCGGGCACAGGTTTCAAATTTCATGTTAAAGGACGCGGAACCCTTAAGCGGTTCGTTTTTGGAGGGACAATTCCAGGTGTTCCCGTTGAACAAAACCGGCAAAACACGCCGCGGCATGGTTTGGACAGATTTGAACGCTGACGGTTTACCGGACCTGCTTGTGGCTGAACCGGACAGCGGACAGATGACACTGCACTTGCAAAAAGCCGATGGAACCCTCGTTAACACGAATACTTTTTCCACCTTCAGCGGAGTCACCGACCTCGCCGCATCGGATTGGAACAATGATGGCAAGACCGAGATTTTCGTGATGAGTCCAGACGAACGCCAGATCGGCATCACGCAACTGGACGACAGGGGAAGAATTCCGTTCCCGACCATTCTGCGGATGGAAGGAAAACCGTTGGCCATGACTGTGGGCATTATCGATCCGGCGCTGCCTCCGATGCTGGCCTTCATCAACGAAGTTGAGACCAACCGTTTTCTCGTCACCCGAACGGCAGAGGGGAATACGAAATCACTGAAGCTCAGCGACAAATTTAAATCAACGCCAGCTTCGCTGACGATTCATGATGTTGACCAGGATGGTTTGGCGGACCTGGTGGTGCTCATTCCTTACGAAAGAATTAAAATCCTGCGGCAAATCGCAGGTGGAGAGTTTGAGGAACATGATGTGATTCCTCCCGGCGGCAACGCGGATCAACCGTGGCTGAGCGCTGCGGATGTGGATGCCGATGGCAAACCAGAATTGTTGCTTGCCCAACGCAATTTCCTGCGAGCAGTTGTTTTGACATCCAATTCACAACCAGCCGAAGTGTCTGAAACCAGCACCAACGCAAGCAAGGTGACCTGGTCGTTCAGCGTAAAAGAGCAGATCAATGGAGCATCCAGCAACTCGCGTATTATTGCGGCGACTCCTTTGCCGAAGGAGGGCAGCGATGTGCCATCCCTCTTTTTGCTGGATGCAGAACGAAAGGTTTTGACTCTCTCGGAGCGCGACGAAAGCGGTGTTTGGCAGGTCGTGCGTAACCTGGCTTTGCCGGTGTCCGACTTCCGGAATCTTCAGGGGCTTAATATTGGTTCGGACGAGGTGAACAGTATCGGTTTTCTTGGCATCAATTCCGTCGCCTGGATGAACCTGGACGGCAAGGTCTGGAATTTGACTGAGCTGGATTACTATGAAACGCCGATAAAAGGGGCGCGGTTGAATGATGTGATTTCGGGCGATTTGAATAACAACGGGAGGAAAGATTTGGTTTTCCTTGAAACTGCCAGGAACTACGTGGACCTCGTGATGTTCGAGCCTCCGCACAGATTGGTTCCAGCGAATCGCTGGCCTGTGTTCGAGGAACGCACCTTCCGCTCACGGCGGACCGACCTGGCCGAACCACGCGAGGCTCTCATCGCCGATGTCACAGGCGATGGGAAAAACGATCTGATCGTGCTCGTGCATGATCGTGTGTTGGTTTACGTGCAGGAGTAACGGAGCGCGGCTAAATAGGTGGAACGGGCTACCAGCCCGTTGTCGGCGGCAACCTGCCGCCGACTGGTTCGAGTGTCCGACAATGCACTAATCGGCGTAATGCCCTCTGGAACTCGGCGGGCTAGTAGCCCGTTCCGTTTTAAAACAGGCTCTGAAAGTCCTTCGGGCGAACTTGCGAAAATTCTCAGGCGGTTAACAATACTCGCATGAAACTCCATTGGTTGTTTGCGACTGCTCTGTTTGTTGCTTCCTTATGCCTGGTTGCGCCTGCCCGGGCGGATCTCAGCAAAGACATCGAGATCTCTTATAAGAAGTTTGTTTTGAAGAACGGGCTTACTCTCGTTGTTCACGAAGATAACAAGTCGCCAATTGTAGCCGTCAACGTCTGGTACCATGTCGGCTCAAAAAATGAGAATCCCGGCAAAACAGGCTTCGCGCATTTGTTTGAACATCTCATGTTCAACGGCAGCGAAAACTTCAATGACGATTACTTCAAAGCCGTGGAAAAAGTGGGCGCCACAGATCTAAACGGAACGACGAGTAAAGATCGCACCAATTACTTTCAGAATGCCCCCAAGGAAGCCCTCGATTTTTTGCTTTGGCTGGAGTCGGATCGCATGGGGCACATGCTCGGAGCGATTGACCAGGCGAAACTTGATGAACAACGCGGCGTGGTACAAAACGAAAAACGCCAATACGAAAACCAGCCGTATGGCATCGCCCACGAGTTGATCACCAAAGGAACCTATCCCCCCGGCCACCCTTATTCGTGGACGGTGATCGGTTCGATGGAAGATCTGAACGCCGCATCCCTGGATGATGTGAAGGAGTGGTTCAACACTTATTACGGCGCGGCCAATGCCACGCTCGTGGTCGCGGGTGACGTGCAGGCGGATGAAGTCCTCAAGAAAGTGGAGACATATTTCGGCTCGATTTCCTCAGGGCCACCGATTGCCAAACACGAAAAATGGATTGCCAAGCGGAGCGGAACACAACGGCAGATTGCGCAGGATCGTGTGCCGCAATCGCGCATTTACAAAGCGTGGAACATTCCTGCTTTCGGCGACAAAGAATTGGATTACTTGAATCTCGCCAGCGATGTGCTTGCGGCCGGCAAAACGTCCCGGCTCTACAAACGACTTGTTTATGACGAACAGATCGCTACCAGCGTCAGTGCTTATGTGGCGGTGAATGAAATTGGCAGTCAGTTTTTCGTCGTGGCGACAGCCCGTCCGGGTGAGTCGCTCGAAAAGATCGAGAAAGCCATCGATGAAGAGATGGCACGCTTCCTCGCCAAAGGGCCAAGCGCCGAAGAACTCGAACGCGCTAAGACACAGCAGTTTTCCGGTTTCATCCGCGGCATCGAGCGCATCGGTGGTTTCGGAGGCAAGTCGGATATCCTTGCGATGAACCAGACTTACGCCGGACATCCTGATTTTTATAAAACAACACTGAACAATTTCCGGGAAGCCCGGGTTCAGGATGTGCAAAACGCCGCGAAGAAATGGTTGAGCGATGGCGTTTACATCCTGGAGATTCATCCGTTCCCGAAATATGAATCAACAAAGAGCGAGGTGGACCGCAGCAAACTGCCCGTGCCGACGATCACTCCAGAGGTGAAGTTCCCGGTCTTGCAACGGACGAATCTTTCCAATGGATTGAAAGTTGTATTAGCCGAGCGGTCCGCAGTTCCATTGATCAACTTCACTCTCCAGGTGGATGCCGGTTATGCGGCCGACCAGTTTGCATCACCGGGCACTGCCAAGCTCGCGATGGACATGCTCGACGAAGGCACAAAAAGGCGGAATGCGCTGCAAATCAGTGATGAACTGGACAGGCTCGGAGCTTCGCTCAACACCGGTTCAGATCTCGACACCTCCAGCGTTGCACTCTCAGCGTTGAAGGCGAACCTGAACGCTTCCCTCGATATTTTTGCGGATGTGATCTTGAATCCATCGTTTCCAGCATCGGATTTTGAGCGCTTAAAAAAACAGCAACTCGACGCCATACAGCGGGAAAAAAGCGAGCCATCGAACATGGCCTTGCGGATTTTGCCCGAACTGCTTTACGGAGACACGCACGCCTACAGCATACCATTCACCGGTTCCGGCACCGCCGAGGCTGTCTCCAAATTGAAACGGGAGGATGCTGAGAAATTCTATCGGACCTGGTTCAAGCCGAATAACGCCACCCTGATCATTGCCGGCGACGCCAAACTCTCGGAGATTGTTCCGAAACTCGAAAAGCTGTTCGCGACATGGAAAAGCGGCTCGGTTCCAAAAAAGAATTTCAGCGACGTGGATCCGGCGGAAAAATCGGTTATCTATCTGCTCGATCGTCCCGGGTCGCTGCAATCCATGATCTTCGCAGGACATCTTGCGCCGCCGAAGGCCAACCCTGACGAAATCGCGATCGAAACGATGAACAACATCTTCGGAGGCACCTTCACATCGCGCATCAATATGAATTTGCGCGAGGATAAGCATTGGTCCTACGGCGCGCGTTCGTCACTCGTGCCAGCACGCGCACAACGCCCCTTCCTGGTTGTGGCCCCGGTGCAGACCGACAAGACCAAGGAGTCCATTATTGAAATCAACAAAGAGTTGCGCGGCATTCTCGGACAGCAACCGATTACCTCCGAAGAGGTAAACAAAGCGCAGCAGAACCAAACGCTGAAATTGCCCGGCACATGGGAAACGATTAGCCGTGTCGAAAGCTCGGTTGCTGAAATCGTTCGCTTCGGGTTGCCGGACAAATATTTTGAAACCTATGCGGACAAGGTGCTGGCGCTGGATCAGGCCGCCCTCCAAAAATCGGCCGCGAAGGTAATTCAACCGGACCAACTCACATGGGTCGTCGTCGGAGATCGTGCCAAGGTGGAAAGCGGTCTGCGGGAATTGGGCTTTGGCGAAATCCGATTGATTGATGCGGACGGGAATATTCTTTCCGAGTGATGGAGTGTTGGGCGACTCCAGCACTCAATCTTTTATCACCTGCACTTTCTTTTCCTGGCGCATTGGTTAAATCACTCCCATGAATTCTGATTTGTCGGAGAAGGTCGTGCTGGTGACAGGCGCGGCGGGCGGCATTGGTTCAGCCATCGTGCGCAACTTTGCGGCAGAAGGAGCGCGGATCGTTTTGCATTTCCGCAAAAGCACCCACGAGGCAAAGAAACTGGAGAGTGAAATCGGCCGTGATCAATGCATTGCGATCCAGGCTGATCTGACCAGCGAAACGGAAGTTAAAAAACTTTTTACGCAGGCCATCAAGCGTTTTGGGCGAATGGATACGCTCGTCGCCAATGCCGGTTCCTGGGAGACTCGTGATGTGCCGCTGCACGAGATGTCTTTGAAACAATGGCGCAACACTCAAGACAACGTATTAACCTCCACCTTTCTCAGCATGCGGGAATTCTTTCGCATCGTCGCAAAGCAGAAATCTGGAAACGCGATCCTGATCTCTTCGACAGCCGGAGTTTTCGGTGAGGCGAACCATGCCGACTATGCCGCCGCCAAAGGAGCCATGGCTTACGGACTTGTGCGGACATTGAAAAATGAAATTGCCCGGATTGCGCCGCACACAAAAGATTACTGCGGTGGTCGCGTTAATTGCATTTGCCCGGGCTGGACCGTGGTGCCGCGCACCGCGCCGAAATTGAAGGACCACGCCGTCGTCCGTAAAGTGACTTCCACGATGGCTCTGCCGCAGATCGCGCGCCCGGACGACATCGCTCATGCCGCAGTTTTCCTATCTTCCGATCTCCTGGCCCGGCACATCACAGGCCAAACCTGGATAATCGCAGGAGGGATGGAAGGTCGCCTGCTTTGGCAACCGCAGGAAATCGATCCGACGATCGTTTAGCAACAAGGTCCGCAGATCCTACGCTGCATCGTAAGACCATGGCTTGCGCATTTTGCGTTCGAGAAATTTGTTTCCTTCTTTATCGCTGATGAATTGTTCCCGTTTCGGATCCCATTTCAATTTGCGTCCGAGTTGCAGTGCGATTGCGCCGAGATGACAGATGGAGGCGGAGCGATGTCCGATTTCAGCTTCACAGATGGGTTGCTTCCGGGAGCGCATGCAATCGAAGAAATTACCCATGTGATTGGTGCTGACGTAGAGACGCTCGGCAGTGGCTGGAAGCGGTTCGGTTAACATGTCCGGATCGCTCGCCTCGATCTTTCCGCGCGTCACAAAGATCCAGCCATCAGTTCCCTCGAACTTCACACCGTGCAGTTTTCCTTTTGAATCCACCACACCACCACTGAGGGTATTGTCGCGCGTGCTTTGGCACGTCTGGGTCAGTCCATTGGCGTAGGTGAACTCGATCCGATAATCAGCAACCGCAGTATATCCGCCCGGCACGGGTTGCGATAGTGCTTCTGCTTCCACGCTGACAGGACCGGTGCGATCCAGTCCACTGCCCCAGAGGGCGATATCGTTGTGATGCGCACCCCAGTCGGTCAATGTGCCCCCGGAATATTCAAACCAATAACGAAACGAGAAATGGCAGCGTTCTTTGACATATTCAACATCAGCGGTCGGCCCCTGCCATAGATCCCAGTCGAGACCTTCTGGAACGGGTGATGATTGGAAAGGTCCCCCGCGCATACCTCCCGGCAAAATGGTGGTGATATGTTTGAGCTTTCCAATCCGGCCATTGCGCACCAACTCACAAGCGAGCCGAAAATTCTTCTCGCTACGCTGCTGGCTTCCAGTTTGCAAAATTTGTTTTGTTTTCTTCACCGCGCGAACCAACTGTTTTCCATCCTCAATCGTGAGGGTCAAAGGTTTCTCACAATAGACATCTTTGCCTGAACGCATGGCCGCCAATGAAATCAGCGTGTGCCAGTGATCAACTGTTCCACAGATGACGGCATGAATATCATCGCGCTCCATGACTTTGCGGAAATCTTTGTAAGTGGCAGCATCTGGGAACATCTTTTTTGCTTCAATGATTCGCGCGTCATCGACGTCGCACACCGCAACGATGCGTCCAAGTCGAGAAGCGTTTTTGGCATCCCCACGACCCATGCCCCCGCAACCGATCAATGCAATCGCAGGTTGGTCGTTGGGTGACAACACCGGCCTGGACTTCGGACGCGCCTCGCACTCCTGGGTGAACCAGTTCGGGAGGGTGGAGGCTGCGACGATTGCAGCGGAAGACTTGAGAAAACGGCGGCGATTCAAATCGAACGGCTTGTGGTTCATAATGGGAATTTTGTTTATCGTGCCTTTCTGTAGGGAGAGCGACAATTACTATTTTTTTTAAACGGGAGAGTTAAACCACGAATGAACACGAAGAAACACTAATAAGGAACGTCAGGCGCAACTCTGATCGTGGCGGACTACTCATTAATCCTAAATCCGGCAGTTACTTAACCGCTAATCTGCGCTAACGAACGCTAATCCAAAGATTTGCGGGGGAAACAGCTTGGCAAACAAAACCACCTGCTGGGTGAAGTCATTGTCTCGCGTAACCGTTTCTCCATTAGCGACTATTAGCGCAGATTAGCGGTTAAACTGCCGTTTTTGGGTTAATCCGCGCCAGCGTATGGGACTGCGGTACTCCTCGCACTCCAAGATTTGGCGGAAATTCCTCACCCACTTTTAATCACCCCCCCCACCTGCACCTTTTCCGCTTTTCCATTGGAAAAAAGCGGCGACGAGGGTAAGCCATTTGTCATGAATTCGCTCCGGCTTGCGCTTTTTCTCGGGCTGACCTGTTTTGTTTCCTCCTCAGTCGCCGACTCGGCTTCGATCACCACCAACACCATTGCCGAGGCGGAAAAGTTGATTGGACTGGAGTTCACAGGGACGAAGCGCGAATTGATGCATGGCGGCGTCAAAGGGCGGGTGGCGGATTTCGAACGAAATCGCGGGGTCGAAATTCCTTACGGCACTTTCCCCGCCGTGTTGTTCAATCCCATTCCACAGGGGTTCAAAATACCGACTGAAAGGAAGGAGCCGAAGTGGAGTTCGCTGCCCAAAAAGATAAAGCGTCCGAGTGACCTTGAAGAGGTTGCGTTCTGGTCTATTCCGCAACTGGCAGCTTTGATTAAGTCACGGCAGGTCACGTCGGAAGACTTAACCAAGATGTATCTGGCGCGGCTGAAAGAGTCCGGCCCGAAGCTGGAATGCGTGGTGACGCTCACGGAGGATATGGCGCTGGAGCAGGCGCGGCGCGCCGATCGCGAGATCGCGGCGGGACGTTACAAAGGTTTGCTCCACGGAATTCCGTACGGCGCAAAAGATCTGCTTTCGACTCGCGGAACCAAAACGACGTGGGGCTCAGTTCCCTACAAAGACCAGGTGTTCGATGAAGATGCGACCGTCATCAAAAAACTCGAAGAAGCCGGCGCGGTGCTCGTCGCGAAGACGACGATGGGCGAACTCGCATGGGGTGAGACCTGGTTCGGCGGCATGACACGTAACCCATGGAACACCGAGAAAGGTTCCAGCGGTTCATCAGCCGGTTCCGCGGCGGGCGTTTCGGCGGGGCTGTTTCCATTTGCCATCGGCACGGAGACACATGGCTCGATCATTTCTCCCAGTGCGATTTGTGGTGTGACCGGTTTGCGTCCGACCTATGGGCGCGTGAGTCGCGCCGGGTGCATGTCGCTCAGTTGGACGATGGATAAGATCGGTGCGATTGGCCGGAACGCGGAAGATTGCGCGATTGTTTTAAATGCAATTTATGGAGCGGATAAAAACGATCCAACGGCTTACGATGTGCCGTTCAATTATCAGCCGAAAGTGAATTGGAAAAAGTTGCGCATCGGCTATTTGAAAGCCGATTTCGACCGGAAGAAAAACAACAGCCACGACCTCGCCTCATTGAAGGCTCTTGAAAAGCTCGGGGCAACGTTGATTCCGATTGAACTGCCGACCAATCATCCTTCCAGCAGTATTTCTTTCATCCTGGCAACGGAAGGCGCGGCGTTTTTTGACGAACTGACCCGCAGTAATCGTGATGATTTGATGGTGCGCCAGATTGCCAATGCCTGGCCCAATGTGTTTCGCGGACGCCGATTCATTCCGGCTGTTGAATATCTCCAGGCACAGCGGATTCGGACCCTGCTCATTCAGGACATGCATAAGTTGATGCAGACGGTGGATGTTTACGTTGCGCCCTGGGATACCGGTCAGAACATGTTGCTCACAAACCTGACCGGTCATCCGGGTGTGGTAGTGCCGAACGGTTTTTCAGAAAGCGGCATGCCGGTGGCGATTTCCTTTGTGGGCCAACTTTTTGGTGAAGCTGATTTGCTCGCGCTCGCCAACGCCTACCAGAACGCCACAGATTTTCATCTGAAACAGCCAAAGGGGTTTTAACCACGAATGAGGACGGTTGCATGGTTGGATCGTGAATCATTGCATCGTTACAGACCCTGTAAGTAATGGCTGCGACACAATGCAACGATGCAACCAATCAACCCATTCAACTTTCCACTGGCTCGTGGTTAAACAATTCAAACGAATGCTTGAAACGTGCGCGTAAAACTCATCAAACTAGCCGAGTTTTGCACAAGGAAAAAATGAGCGACATGGCGTATGAAATCTTTGAAAAACATCAGGTTTCGTTTTTCATTTTTGCCAGTCCCAAATCGGGAACCACGGCGGGTTCTCTCGGTAATTGTAACGATCCTTCATGACCGCGCCTGGAACTGATAGTTCAAATCTGATGCAGACTCTGGAGCAAATGGTTGCTCTGAGAGCGCACGATGCTGAGTTCATGGCGTGGAAACTTGCCACCGAAACGACCGGCGCTTACATCAATAAGAACATGTTCAGCGTGCGGATGTTTAGTTTCCCGACCGCCACCGCCCGGAACGATGTTGAAGGTAGGAACGCGCTGCTCGACCACGCTTTGCGAAGTGTTTCCGTTGATGGTTTATTTCTTCAATGCGGAGTCGGCCTGGGACGCAGCATCAATTTCATTTCCAGCATTGTGGCGAGGGAGCAAACGATTCATGGATTCGACTCCTTTGAAGCTTTACCCATTGAACGACCCTTTGGCCGTGGCAAACAGGAGTTCTCTCTCGGAGGAGAATTGCCGCGTGTGAACGAAAACGTGCGTCTGCACAAAGGATGGTTCGACCAGAGTCTGCCGGAGTTTTTGAAACAGAATCCGCAGCCCATCGCGTTCCTGTTTCTTGACGCTGATGATTACAAATCCAGCCGAACCGTTCTCAGCAGCGCCAGGGACCGGCTTGTTCCCGGGGCGGTCATTGTATTCGAGGAATACTTTAATTTTCCCGGCTGGGAACAGTTCGCCCACAAAGCTTTTCAAGAATCCATGGCCGAAACGCAGTTGCAGTATGAATACATCGGCTGTGCGCCGCGGCATTACTCAGTCGCTGTAAAACTTTTCGCCCGCACCTGAATGGATTACAAAAAAGAATACGATGAATATTGGTCGCGGTCAGACCGCTGGGGCAGCCATTCCTTTGACAAACCGGACCTGCTCGCGGATGAGATCCTGAGTGTTTGCCCAGCCAGCAAAGTGTTGGATGTCGGTTTCGGCATGGGGCTGCTTGTCCGCACACTGACCCGAAAAGGGATTGATGCGCACGGCATTGACATTGCGCAGCGACCGGTGGATGAAGCCAACAAAACTCTCCCGGGACGATTCAGCGTCGGTTCCATCCTGAACATTCCTTTTTCGGACAATACGTTTGATACTGTGGTCAGCACTGACTGCCTGGAACACATCACCGAAGAAGACGTTCCGAAAGCGCTGGCTGAATTGTGCCGTGTGACCAAGCGTTTTGTTTACGTTCGCCTCGCCACTACTCCCGACCGGGATCGGCGCTGGCACCTGACGATTCGCGACCGGGCCTGGTGGGAGAACAGGTTTTTTGATGCCGGCCTGCGGAAGAACCCGCTTACCCAGGAAATCCTTCCATACGAAAGCCTGGAGAAAGATGAATGGCAGATCACGTTGCTGTTCGAAAAAATTCCCCCGGCAGCATTTGAGAAATTTCCTCCTGCAACACTCAAGGCAGAACGTGATTTGCACATGGATATGTTGCGCGAGACCGGGCGCCGTTCTGATGCGCATATCGTTCGCTACGCCTTAGCGCGCAATTTGCTTCCGCAGAATGGAGTGGTGGTGGATGCAGCATGCGGACTTGGCTATGGCAGCGCCCTGCTCGCCCAAAGCGATGCATCCAACCGCGTGGTTGGATTTGATTTCAGTGAGTTCGCCGTGGATTACGCAAAGGCGAATTTCAGCGTTTACACTCCGAACACGGAGTTCTACCAGGGTGATGCCTGTGATTTGAGCCGGTTTGCGGATGCTTCGGTTGACCTCGTGGTTTCATTCGAAACGGTGGAACATTTAAAGCAACCGGAAGTCTTCCTCAACGAAGTGAAACGTGTGCTCAAGCCGGGCGGACGCTTCATCGGTTCAGTGCCGGACAAGTGGGTGGATGAATCGGGCAAAGATCCTAATCCCTGGCATTTCCATGTGTTCGATTGCCGAAAATTTGTCGCGCTTTGCGAACGTTTTCTCCGAGTGGAACGCATTTACGGTCAGACCGCTGGAAGCGGCATGAAGCTCACGAATGCGCCACGCCAAATCACTGAATTTCAACAACCGCTCCAGGGACATGAAGATACCGAATGGTGCCTGATCGTCGGAGTGGCGACAGATGATCCACTCGACTTGATCATTTTATCGCACGAGAACGAGAAAAAGAATCCGCTTTACACCAGTTGGGTAACGAAGATGAAGCGTCCGGTGAAGTGGATCACTCATTGCGGCGCCGATTGGGAACCACCCGCCAGCACGGGAATGATTATCACGCACGATCATTACAATGAACCGTGGGTCAGTATATTGCGCAAAGCTGCGGAGAAAAATATCCCGACTCTCATTCTGGCAGACGGAATCCTTGAGTTCCGCAACACCTTTGAACATCCGGACCTGGTCCCGGGCAGTCTGTATCAGCCGGTGCTTGGGCATAAGCTGGCCTGCATCGGACGTTCGCAGGCGCGGGTTGTTGAGTCGTGGGGAAATGTTGGAATCTGCGAAGTGGTTGGCCAGCCGAGATTCGATGAAGTGCAGAGGTCGGAAGCCCGCGCACATAAAGAAGGCGAGCCGCTGCGTTTGCTGGTGATGACGGCGAAAACACCGGCATTCACTCCCGAACAACGCGAGAAAGTGTTGCGCAGTCTGGCTGATCTTAAGCAGCACCTCAGCGAGAGAATTTCCCGCGGTGAACCAATCCAGGTGCTGTGGCGATTGACGGCTGACCTGGCAGAAGAACTAAAGGTTCCGAATACACTTGGAAATCTGAACGGCGAACTGGGCAAACTTTTGCGCAACATGGATGCGGTTATCACCACGCCCTCCACTGCGATGCTGGAAGCGATGCTGCTGAAGTTGCCGACAGCCGTGCTCGATTACACAAACAGTCCGCAATTTGTTCCAGCCGCCTGGACTATTTCTGCTGCGGAACAAATGGGGACGGTGCTCGATCAGCTTACCAATCCGCCTGAAGCCAAATTGTTGTTCCAGGAAACCGTTTTGCACGATGCCTTGGAATGTCGCACCCCGGCAACGCCGCGCCTCATCACGTTGATCGAAGAAATGATCCAGATCGGCCGCGACACGCGCGCGAAAAACGGGTCGCTGAGATTCCCCGCACGCCTGCTGAATGATGCCCAGCACGGATTCCATTTTCCGGAAGAACAGTTCGACCTTGGAAAACTTTTTCCTGGCCATCCGAATTTCTCAGAACGAGATTCGGCTGCGTTGCAGGTGGAGGTTTCGCACCTGCGCAGAGCACTTGGAATCGATGGATCTGCTTCTCAGGCAAACTCGTCGCGAGTGCTCTTCGTTTCCACGAACGACGGAACCTTTGGCGGCAGCGAGGAACTTTGGTCGCAAGCCGCGTTGAAGGCGCGTGCATGGGGGCGCACCGTTGGGGTGAGCGTGCGTCAATGGCTAACGGGTGAAGGAAGGCTGGACGCATTGCGTGATGCAGGATGCGATATGTTCGCCCGCCCGGTTCCGGCGACATCCGACGATTTTGCAAGAGTTCTGGATTTCAAACCGGAGCTGGTGGTGCTTTCGCAAGGATATAATCTCGAAGGCTTGGAATGGATGGAATTCATGGCGGCAAAGGGAATTCCATTTGTGAATGTCATTCAATGCGTTCATGAAACCGGCTGGCCCGCGGCGAAGGATGATTACATTTTCCGGTTGGCAGAAGGATACAAGAAATCCAGGCGCATTTGTTTCGTCTCTGAACGCAATCGTTCACTGCACGAGAAAATGCTTGGAACAACATTCAAGGCTGCGGTGGTCGTGCGCAATCCCTACGGCGTCCCGCGAAGTCCCGAGATTCAATGGCCGGATGAAAACACGTTTCATATCGGGTTGGTGGGACGGTTGGAGAGTTATCATAAGGGGCACGATCTGCTGCTGGAAGTTTTACGCCAGGAGAAATGGAACACTCGCAATGCTCACTTTCATTTTTACGGTAGCGGTCCGCATGAAGACCTACTGCGCAGACTCATTTCCGAATGGGGAATTTCAAACTGCTCCATCGAAGGCCATGTCTCCGATATCACCACGATCTGGCGCAAGAATCATGCCTGCATTCAGCCGTCCAGATTCGAGGGACTGCCGTTGACCATTGTTGAGGCAATGCTCTGCGGACGGATGGTTATTGCCACGGATGTTGGTGGAAATGCGGAATTCGTGGAACACGGCAAAACGGGGTTCCTTGCGGGAACCGCGAGTACGAAGGAACTGGATGAGGCACTGGAAGAGGCCTGGAGCCGCCGCCATGAATGGCGGAACCTGGGTGGTGCCGCGCGCGCGCAAGCCCTTGCACTTGTTCCCGAGGAGCCTGTCATTGATTTCCTAAATAGCTTGGAACCGCTGGTAGAGAAGTTCCCTGCCGCACGGACCACATCTTCTGTTGCGCAGCCAGGATCGTTTATGTCTGCCGCGCCTCCGTATGCAGTGCAATTGTTCTTCCATGCTGACGGCGAGTTCAACGAACAGGAATCCATTTCGATGCCCTGCAATGAAGGCGAATGGCAGCAATTGATTTTTACTCCCTGCCAGGGGCAGTTGCGGCTTGATCCGACAGAACGCCCTGGAATCGTGGAGATCGCAGCCATCACAGTTCGTTCTGCTTGTGACGGACAGATCCTCTGGGATGCACGGTCTGTGGACGAATGGGACGTAATAATCGTCGGAGGCGATGCCGTTTGCATCGGACATGATCGGTATTTGAAGATGTTCTGCCATGGCAATGATCCACGGTTGTTACTGCCGAAACTCAAACATTCCAAACCGGATAATTCTATGGAAGTGGTGTTGGCGATCCGCATCAGCGCTTCGCTCACTGTAAAAGAAACCTCACCTGAAGAACTGTTGAAAGCGATGAAGTCATGAGCAGCGCAAGGAACAAGATTTTGTTCATCTCCCATGACGCTTCGCGCACCGGTGCGCCGATGGCGTTGCTGAATCTCATTAAATGGATTCGAGCGAATTCAGATTTAAATTTTCGAATTATCCTGCGCGCGGGAGGCGCTTTGGAATCCGAATTCCGGGCGTTGGGTGAAACACATATCCTGAATGATGCCTGTGGCAATCCGGCGTTTGTCCGGGATGTTTCGCTCATTTTTTCCAACACCTGCACCAACGGCGAATTCATAGAAACTCTGCCTTACGGAACCATTCCCATCATCACTCACGTGCATGAAATGCAGGCGGTGATTGAATCCTATGGACCTGCAAATCTCCGACGAGTCCAAAAGCAGACCGCCCATTTCATCGCGTGCTCCAAAGCCGTCCAGTCGGGTCTAATCAAGTTGGGCGTTTCTCAAGACAAGATCAGCACGATCCACTCAAGCATTCCGACTGTCGAAGTTGTAGCCAAAGCAGCAGAGAAAAGCCGCGAACAGCTTCAGGTATGGCATCAATGGGAGAAATACCAGGAAATCGTCGTTGGTTGCGGGGTCGCGGAATGGCGTAAAGGGGCGGATTTGTTCGTGCAGATTGCTCATGCCGTAAGGCGAAAACTCGGAGGCAAAAAAAACATCCTGTTTTTATGGATCGGCATTCTTCCTCCGGATGAACGGGGCACGTTGCTGGCGAACGATGTTCACCAACTCGACCTTGAAGACATGGTACACTTTTTGGGTGAGCAGACCAATCCGTATCCCTACTTGAGCGCGGCTGACCTGTTTTGTCTCTCATCACGTGAAGATCCCTTCCCTTTGGTGATGTTGGAAGCAGCGGCGCTCGGCAAACCAATCGTTTGTTTCCAGCATGCCGGCGGTGGTGAAGAATTTTGCAATCGAGGCGGCGGTGTTGCTGTTCCGTTCCTCGATATCAATGCGATGGCAGACGCCATTCTCCGCCTGCTCGAAAAAAACGAGATTCGCAAAGATCTCGGCGCTGCCGCGGCAAAGTTGGTGGCAACAAACTTCGATTTTTTGGTGACAGCCCCGAAGTTCCTGTGCGAAATCGAGAAGCAAGCGAGCAAAGCCTCAAGTCCGGATATTGGTTACGCGCAGGTATATTTTCCTTCGGCCGACGGTTATTCAGAGTCCAATTCCAGAAGTTTTCGAGTGCCTCCAGGCCGTTGGATCCGCCTGCAGGTTGACCTGCCTCAGGAGGTCATCGGCAGGGCGGAACCGATTTTTCTGGATCCTATCGCCCAGCCAGGCTTGATCGGAGTGACTGGGATCACCTTCAAGTCGAAGGCTGGCAAAATCCTTTGGCGTTGCAAATCCGAAGAACCGGGCTATGTCCAAATTCCAACCGGCGTGAGCATTCCTTGCTCGCGTGTTTTTAAATTTGTCTGCTTTGATGCGGAAGCACGCCTTGCTATTACCATTCCTCCACACTGTAGAACTGAGAATTTTCTAACGATCGAATGGTGGCAGCACGTCAGCATAGAGGCAGAGGAACTCGCGCTCGCCTGCCGTGATTTGCGGGATTCTCTCGTCTCTGTACAAGCTCCCGTTAATCCGAATGCAGAAGCGTCCCCGGAATTGGAAGATTACAGCGCTTCGGGGGAACCCGTAAAAAATTCAAAAACCTTGCGCTTTATCGAAAAATTACTGAAAACCTGACCCGCTTAATGCACGTCTTTACCAGCATCACAGCCAATTATCTCCCGAAAGCACGTGTTCTCGCGCATTCGCTGAAGAAGTTTCATCCTGAAGCGAAGTTTCACCTGGTGCTTTCGGATGAAGTTCCCGCGACGCTCAAACAGGAACCAGCGCCTTTCGATTCGATCATCACAATCAACGAGTTGCCGATTCGCGATCGCGAAGCATGGATTTTCAAGCACACGCTGGTGGAACTTTGCACTGCTGTGAAGGGATTCGCGTTCCAGGAGATTGTCAAACGTCATAAGGCTGCGAAAGTATTCTATTTCGACCCAGACATGGTGATCATGTCGCGATTGGATCATCTGCTCGAAAAACTGGATCAGTCCAGCGTCTTGCTGACACCACATCAAACGCAACCTGAAACCAACTTGGAAGCCATTGTGGATAACGAAATCTGCAGTCTGAAGCATGGCGTTTACAACCTTGGGTTTCTTGCGATTCGCACTTCTCCGGAAGGTCTGCGTTTCATTAACTGGTGGGCTGATCGCCTTGCTGAATTTTGTTACGACGACATTCCAGGCGGTATTTTCACAGACCAGCGTTGGGTGGATCTCGCGCCCGGGTTTTTCGAAGACATCGGCATTGTCCGTCACCCTGGTTGCAATGTGGCGACCTGGAACCTGACGCATCGCACGGCAACCGGCTCGCTGAAAGAAGGGATCAAAATGAATGGCATCCCTCTTATTTTCTATCACTTCTCGGGATTCGATAGCGGCGCCCAGGAAGCGATGTTGAAGAAGTACGGCAGCAGCAGCCCGGTTCTTTTTGAACTGCGCGACTGGTATATCGCCGAGTGCGAGAAATTTGGACAAACAGATCAAGGGAAGATTCCCTGCGCCTACAACCTCTTCGACAATAAAGTTCCGATCGCAAAGCATCATCGCGTGCTCTATCGTAAACGAAAGGATTTACAAAACGCCTTCAAGAATCCATTTGCCACAGCCGAGAAGAATAGCTCCTATTACAACTGGTATGTTGCCAATGTGGAAAATGGATCCGGGACTGATTCTGAGGAACACAATTTGATGAATCTGCAACAGCAGGTCAAAGATCTCCGCCAGGAATTGTCATTGATCAGAAAAAACTGGCTGCGATGGCGCATCAGCCGAACCTACTCAAAACTGGTGAAACATTTTCGTAAACAGCCAGGCACTGCTGCACCAGTCACAAATGAAGGCCGATAGACAAAGTGATTTTTCCACTGCCCGGTTCGTCGTCTGTGTTCCGGTGGAACAGGGAGCCGAGCCTTCCGTTGAGATAACGATTTCAAGCGTTGTCGCGCACACTGCGGGCAACGCTCAGATTCTTATTTTTTCCAATGCTCACGGCAGTTTCGACGCGTTCACTGCTGGGCAGCGAAACGTTCGCGTCGTGCGGACCAACGCTACTCCGACATTACGAGAAATCGTTGAGAACCTTCCTGCTGAGTTTTCCGGATTTGACCTCCTTGTTGTCAGGCCTGGAACAGATGTTCCCATCAGTTGGGATGCTCGTCTGAAATGGACCGCCTATAGCGATCAACGGATCGCCACAGCTTCCCCAGTTTGCAACGAGGTGCCGCTTTTTTCCATTCTGCGCGACCGCTTGCAGGAATCGCCGGACCTGGAAACGCTGAACCGGATTGCTTACTGGAAAGGAAGAAAACTTACTTACGAACTGCCATTCTTTTTACCAGCTTGTGTTTACATAAAAAGGGAGGCGTTGCACCAGCTTTGTTCGGGCGAAGGCAACTCTGTGCTGGATTCTGCCTGGCAAACTTCGCACGCCCTCAATTCGCACGGTTTTCTCAATGTCATCTGCGATCATGTCGTGATTCGTGCCACGGAAAATGATCCATCAATGCTAAATCTCACGAGCACAGACGCCGTGGAAGTCGCGCATCTTTTGAGGCACCATCCCTTTGGGGAAATCAGGGAGGCTGCAGACGAAAAACTGAAAAGAAAAACGCCGCTCAAAGCGATCCCGGGGCTCACTGATGGCACGGTGCAATTGCATTTGATGCATGGCTGGGGCGGAGGTTTGGAACAGTGGGTTCGAAGCTACTGCAAGGCAGATACGACTCGCACCAACTTGATTTTGAAGCCGGTGGGGAATTGGGGATCCTTCGGAGAGGCGTTATTCCTCTATGAAAACATCGATGCGAAAGAGCCAATTGCACGATGGGATTTTACCCGGCCCATCCGCGGTACGGCCATTACTCATTTCGAATACAAACACGCTCTCGCGGAAATCCTTCGCAAGTATGGGGTTGATTACATTCTTGTTTCATCGCTGATCGGACATTCCCTGGATGCTTTGAAGACAGATGTGGACACCGCGCTGGTCTGTCACGATTACCATCCGTTCTGCCCAGCCATCACCATTCATTTCAATGAGGTTTGCACGAGTTGCGATTGCAGCCGTCTGACGCAATGTTTTCAGCAGAATGAGATGAATCGGTTCTTTAAGAATCTCTCCGCAACCGAGTGGATTCCCCTGAGGCAACGATTCACGGAAGTGGTGACGGAACGTTCCATCCAAGTCATTACGCCGACAGATTCGGTTCGTGAACATTTGGTCCAATTGGAGCCCGCCTTGCAGAATGCGCCTTTTGCAACCATTGCGCACGGCATGGATTGTCGCTCCCTCATCAAGCGGCAGAACAGGTCTAAACCCGGGGAAAGACTGCGCGTGGTGATTCTTGGCAGTCTGGCTTTGCAGAAAGGTTATAATCTATTCAAAGCCACGTATCGCGAACTCTTACCCTACGCGGACATTTTCCTCCTCGGTTGTGGAGATGAAGGCATGGAGTTTCAGGGTGAAGGAATCTGTGTCATCCGCAGTTACAAGCCCGAGGAACTTCCGCACCTCCTGGAAAAAATTTCACCCGATTGCGGACTTCTTCTCTCCATTTGGCCGGAAACGTTTAGCTACACACTTTCCGAACTGATGCAGTTCGGAATTCCTCCCGTTGCCACTAATCTGGGTGCGTTCAGGAACAGGGTGCAAAACGGGATAAACGGCCTTTTATTTGAACCGACCCCCGCCTGTCTCCTCCAGATTATCCAATCAGTTCACGCGGACCGAAAGACCCTGGAGGTAATCGAAGCTGAGTTGCTGCAAATGAAACATCGGAGTCTCGCCGAAATGGTGGAGGACTACCACGTTCGCCTGCCGGAAAAGCGCTTTTCTCCAGTCCGATATTCAAATGGTGACAACGTTTACGACTTCGCCTCAACGACAAAGAAATCGTTGCGCCGGGATCTTAAAAAATACATGCGTCAACAGGTCAAGACACCAACGCTCCTGGCGATGAAGCGTCGGATCGTGCGCTGGCTGAAAATTTCCAGGACAATCCCTTCGCGCTGATCTCCAACCGAAACAGGCGAATCACCCGTTCACATCGGATTCGTACTTCCCGCCGTATCCCGGTTGATAAAGGCGGATACCGATCACATCGCGCATGATTTCAAAATGTTGGTCGGCGGAGTAAACGCGGCAGTTCCAAATCAATGAAAGGCTTCCAAGCAAAGCATCATTAAAAGGTAAAGTGTGGCCTTGATCACGAAGCCGTTGATAACAGTTCTTAGCAAAGTCCCAGGCACCGTCTTCCATCGCTTTATATGGAATGATAGAGAAATAGCTTTCGAGACGCTTCCGATCTTGAGGGCGGGCCGCGCCCAGCACTTCCAACTTTACCGGGCCACACCAGGTTGCCTCGTATGCGCCAAGCAGGTTTTCGAGCCCGACTTTGTACGAAAGCTTCCCCTCGCGTCGGCCAGCCTCGATCCAAACTGAAGAATCAACGAGAACCATTAGGTGCCGAGTTTCTCCAATTCATCGTTGGTCATTGGAAAATCAAATGCGCCCTCTCTCATCAATCGACCAAATTCCTTCGCCTTCTGTCTCTTCACAAATTCAATCACCGCTTTGCTCACCGCCGGGCTCATTTTGGTTTCGCCCATCATCTTGGTTAACTCCGTCAAAATCTCCTCTGGTATGTCCACACTTATTCTCACAGCTCACTATTAACATCAAATTGCATCATTTGCAACACCGCGTTGCGGCTTTTAGTTCCAGAATAACCATTGTTATTTGCAAACGATCAGCAATCACGCTAATTTCTTCAACTTATGCCCCGCGAAAGCTCTGCAGCGAAATCCGCCCGAACGGAACAAATCATCGCGATACTGAAGAACGCTTACCCCAATGCGCATTGCGAACTGAACTTTACCACCCCGCTGGAATTGCTCGTCGCCACCATCCTGTCGGCGCAATGCACCGATAAACAGGTCAACATCGTTACCCAGGATCTTTTCAAAAAGTATCGGTCCGCTGCCGATTACGCCGCTGCGCCGGTCGAAGATCTGCAACAGGACATCCGTCGCATCGGCTTTTTTCGCAATAAAGCCAGGAACATAAAGGCCTGCTGCCAATTGCTGCTGGAGAAACATGGGGGCGAAGTTCCCAATACCATGGAACAACTGACCGAACTGGCGGGGGTCGGACGCAAAACCGCCAATGTCGTTCTTGGAAATGTTTTCAATGTGAACATTGGTGTGGTGGTGGATACCCACGTGGCCCGACTCTCAGAGCGACTTAACTTCACACGGGAAAAATCACCCGAGAAAATTGAACAGGATTTGATGAAACTTCTGCCGCAGAATGACTGGTGTCTCTTCAGCCATCTGTTGATCTGGCATGGACGCCGCCGCTGTTACGCGCGAAATCCCGATTGTGTGAACTGCGAATTAAAAGCACTCTGTCCAACCGGTGAAAAGCGTCTTTCAGCAACCATCTCCAAGGAAGCCATCCGAGTGGGAATCAAAACCCGCAAATTGAAACAAGCGGTTCCTTCAAAATGATTTCCGTTCACTCGAATTGGTCTTTGCTGCAATCCGGCCCAGGTGAACCCGCCTGGAACATGGCTCTCGACGAAGCGTTGCTTGAACTTTCCGCCACGCATGGCAAACCCGTCCTGCGGTTTTATTCATGGACCGAACCTGCCGCTAGTTTCGGTTACTCCCAGCATTACGCCGACGTCGAGAAAGTCACTCATCTCCGCCCATTGATTCGGCGTCCCACCGGCGGGGGGATTGTCCCGCACGATGCCGATTGGACTTACAGCCTGATTTTTCCGCCGCATCACGAATGGTTCGAGCTGAAAGCGGTGGAAAGCTATCGCCGCACTCACCAATGGCTGTGCGACACCTTTGCCCGGGTCGACGTTCCGACGGAAGTGGCTTCCTGTTGTCGAAAAGAAGTTCCCGGCCAATGCTTTCTCGGTTGGGAACAATTTGACCTGCTCTGGTTCGGCAAAAAGATCGCCGGCGCCGCACAACGCCGGAACAAGTTTGGGCTACTCATCCAGGGCTCCGTGCAACCTCCTCCGATTATGCTGGCCAAAGTGGATTGGCAAAAAGCCATGTGCGATGTCGCCCACGAACAATGGAACGCCAGTTGGAGTGAGCTGAATTTAGAAACTGCCGGGGAACTGCGCGAACGAGCAACCCTGCTCCAGAACGAAAAATTCTCCCACGACACGTTCAATCGCCGCCGATAACGAAAAACTGTAGGCATTCCACATTTCAGTTCTGAGATCCAGATCATTCGAAAACCCGTTTGAAACGGTTCCAAGCAGGACAAAGCGTTGGCAATATTTACAATTGCAGTGCGTTGAGGTGAACACATAAGTTTTCGAAGACATTTGGATTTTCAAAAATGAAGCAGATCAAAGGAATAGTTTTCGATTGCGATGGAACCCTTGCCGACACCATGCCGCTCCACTGGCGCGCCTGGCAAACGATCAGCCGCCGACATAATCTTCATTTTCCGCAGGACAGATTTTATTCCCTTGGTGGCGTGCCCACTCGCGATATTTTAAGAATGCTTGGCACCGAACAGGGGCTCACCCTCGATGCACTGGCGGTTGCCAAAGAAAAAGAAGAAGCTTACCTCGCCTTTCTGCAGGAGGTTGGCCCGATTCACTGTGTCGTTGAGATTGCGCGCGAAAATCACGGGCGCATTCCGATGGCGGTTGCTTCCGGCGGAACCCGCAATGTAATCGAAATGGTGCTGAGGCATCTCGACATTCGCGATCTGTTCCAGGCGATTGTGACGAGTGAAGATGTCACCCGCCAAAAGCCCGCCCCGGACATTTTCCTTGAAGCAGCCCGCCGCATTGGAGTGGAAGCACAGCACTGCCGCGGCTACGAAGATACCGACCTTGGAATGCAGGCGATTCGCGCGGCTGGGATGGAAGCCGTAGATGTGCGTGACATGCTAGCGGCTAAGTGAGGTGGAGCCACAAACGGAGCGCGCCGCTCCATTAGCAGCTCCGCGAACCCTTCTTCGCGAAACTACCGAATTTTCACTCCGTAATCGTCGTTGTCAGGACTGACATCGGAATTTCCACTCCGTAATCGTCGTTGTCAGGACTGACATCGGAATTTTCACTCCGTAATCGCCGTTGTCAGGACTGACATCGGAATTTCCGCTCCGTAATCGCCGTTGTCAGGACTGACATCGGAATTTTCACTCCGTAATCGTCGTTGTCAGGACTGACGTCGGAATTTTCGCTCCGTAATCGCCGTTGTCAGGACTGACGTCGGAATTTTCACTCCGTAAAGCTGAATCATTTTTCGCCTCTTTCAACGTTCCAAACTTTTCATAGATGAATATTCCTTCGTGGCGACAAAACTCCGCTAAAACCATTCCGGTTTTACGAACCAAGCAAGGAGAAGGACAATGTTGACGTAACCAGCCGCCAGCACGTCATCGATCGTAACACCCCATCCTCCCGGAAGAGATTGGCTTTGATGCACCGGCCAAGGCTTTGCGACGTCGGCAATGCGAAATAGAATAAAGACCGCGATGGTCATCGGCCATTTCTCTGCGCTGAAAAAATATTCCGGCGTGGGCCAAATGCCCTTTTGGAAATGCAATACTCCGAGCCATGTTCCGAAACAAAGCGGCAGAGCGATAATTTCGTCGATCACGACTGATCCGGGATCTTTCTGACGAAGGATCTTTTCCGCTTCTCCGCACAGCCAGACGGACAAGCGAACCGAGAGAATCACCCCCAGCCAAAAGATTAGTGGCGATCGAAAACTGAGCAGAACGGCAAACCAAAGCAGACCAACGAATGAACCCCAGGTGCCGGGGCCGAACGGAATGCGTCCAGAACCAAAACCTTGCGCCAACCAGAGTTTGATGTTCATTGGCGAGTTTCGTTTGAGTCAGTCCAACTTCAAACCACCCGCGCCAAGCCGGTGCCTTTAACAACCTCACCAATGATCCATGATTTCATCTTTTCGGCGCGCATGGATTTCAGGATAGCATCAGCCTGATCGGCTGCGACGATGGCCACCATGCCGATTCCCATGTTGAAGACCTGGTACAATTCTTCATCCGGCACGCCACCCTTGGCTTCGATCATTTTGAAGATCGGCAGCATGTCCCACGAACCTTTGCGAATCACGACGTCGCATTTCTTTGGCAGAACACGTGGGATATTATCCACGAACCCGCCGCCAGTGATGTGAGCAAGCCCTTTGATGACGCGGGGTTTGTTGTCGCGGTTATATTTTTTCAACAACGACTGCACGAGTGGCCCGTAAGTCACATGAACCTTTAGCATCTCAGCGCCGATTGTGTTTTTCAATTCGGGCACCTGGCTCGTCGGCTTCAGCTTGAGCTTTTCGAAGAAAATTTGGCGGGCGAGGGAATAACCATTGGTATGCAGACCGCTCGATTGCATTCCGATCACGACATCGCCTGCCTTGATCGTTTTGCCATCGAGCATTTTGGATTTTTCAACCACACCGACGACTGTGCCGCTGACGTCGTATTCGCCCGGTTGATAGAAGCCGGGCATCTGGGCAGTTTCACCGCCAATCAACGCGCAATTGTTCTTCGCACAGCCGCGCACGAAGCCTTTGATGATGTCCTTGAAGACGTGCGGTTCAAGCTTCCCGGTGCCGAGATAATCGAGAAAGAAAAGAGGTTCAGCACCAAGCACGGCGATATCATCCACGCAATGATTAACGAGGTCTTCGCCAATCGTGTCGTGCTTGTCCATCGCGAAGGCGAGCTTCAACTTCGTGCCTACACCATCGACGCTCGAGACCAGGACAGGCTGTTTGTATTTTTTAACATCGAGAGCGAATAATCCGCCGAAACCGCCGACCTTGCCGAGCACTTCGCGCCGGTGTGTGGAGGCGAGCAACTGTGGGAGAGTGGATTTAACTTTGTTGCCGAGATCGATATCCACGCCCGCGGCGGCGTAAGCTTTCTGTTTCATGCTGGCGAGAGTAACGGCAAAAAAAGGAAATCCGCCAAGCGTAAACTTAGCGGATAGCCATTTTTAAATGTAATTAACCTTATTCCGGCAGCGCTTTGCCCCGTGTTTCAGGTCCCAGCCAGATGATGAAAATGCCGATGACATAGATCACCGTCAGCACAGAGCCGGCCTTGGCGAAATTACCATCGAAGAAAGCGATCAAAGTCGCGGTCTGCAACAAGCCAATCGCTGCAACGATCCGGCCGAAATTGAAAGCAAACCCTTGTCCGGTGGCGCGCACCGCGGTTGGGAACAACTCCGGCAGATACAACGGGAACCAACCGTAAAAAGATGCCGTCATAGCACCGGCTATAAAGTAGCAAACCAGGAACTGGGGCCCGAACGAGTCATTGCCCAGGTAAAGAACCAGGCAACTGGCAATAGACCCAATGCACATCCCCACAAAGGTGATGCGCCGGCCGAAACGACCCGCGCATAAGGCTGCGAGAATTGTTCCAACGATAGCTCCTGAGGCGAGAGTGATCTGGGTGTATTCTTTCGCATGTCGTGCCGGGTCAGGAGCAAGTTCAAACGCCCACTTCGCGGCCCATTGGATCGATCCCCATGTTCCAAGCATCGCCACAGCCGCCAGGCTGGCGCCGAGCAACATATAACGAACAACATTTTTCTCTCCTCCCACAGACAAGCTTCCAGCGGCTTTGGCCCGCTCCAAATACTTACGAACCGGTAAAAGAAAACCCACCAACGCGATACCAAGACCTATGATGCTGACTAGAATCGACACAGTAGTGACCATCCCATCGGACATGAATCTCTTCAAGAAAGCCGCACCATAAGGAGACCAGAATGCGATGATCACCAAGGCCGCGATGCAACCCGCCAGAACCCCGAATAGATCCACTTTCGCCCAGTGAGTGGTGCCGCCTTTTTGTTTCTCTTCCTCCCACTTCTCTGATTCCGGAACGAACAAACGGATGAAGAAAATCATCAACGCAGGGAAAGCGCCGCTGATCATCAAAAAACGCCAACCTGAATCTGCCAGGAGAGCATCAACCCAGGTTTGTTTGAGACCAGTCCACATGAGGAAGGCTTCGAGATTCGTGATGAAAGTGTTCATGCCCAAACTCAACAGGCCCACCGCCAAAAAGCCGACGTTCGCCGCAGCACCTATCAACCCGGCCACCAATGCGCGGGATTTGCCCGGCCAAAGTTCATTAACGAGTGCGACGCCCAACGACCATTCACCACCCATGCCGAGAGATGCAATGAAACGCAATGCTGCGATGTGCCATGCTTCGGTCGCGAACCCGCAAAACCCGGTGAAAATCGCGTAGGTAAAAATACTCAGCGCCATTGCCCGCACTCGCCCAATCTTATCGCCGAGCCAACCGAAGAACACACCACCCGTCGCCGCGCCGACGAGGAAGACAGCGATGATAATTCCAAACCATTTCGACGTATCGCCTGCTCCATCCGGTCCAAGGAGGGCATTCAGCGCGGGTCCGCCGATCAGGGGAAAGAGTCCCATCTCAAAACCATCAAACATCCATCCAAGCAAGGCGGCAGTTAACGCCATCCACTTTCCGAAGTTTGAAGTACCTTTTTTCTTGGGTAATGAAGTAGTTTGCGTCTGTGTAGGCGTCATATTGCTGAGAAAACTCGTGTTTTTATCTCAGTTAAACTGCGCCGGAACAAGACCATTCCCCGGAAACGCCTAAGTTAATCGTAAAGGCAGCAACGAACTTGTGGTCGTTATCACCAACTCACAACTCAGATGGCGAAGAACCAACGGCAATTATACTGCAGAGTTGAACGCTTTTGAGTCCGAGTTCCTTCGCCTTATCGAGCACTTCTTGCGATACCGTGCCCGGATTCAGCCAGAGTTCATCGCAACCGCAGGCCGCGATGTCGGGCAGGATCTGCAGCAATCGTTCGGGACCGACGTAAACGCTCACCAGGGCAGGCTTCTCCGGTAGGTCGCGAACGTTTTTGTAACAGGGCAACTGTTCTACTTCCGTTTGCGCCGGGTGAACCGGGAAAACTTTGTAGCCGGCGCGTTGAAATGCGCGCACGGCTTTGTTGCCATATTTCGATCGGTCATTGGATGCGCCGATTACTGCGACAGATTTCATTTCTTCACAGTCCGCTTCAACTCACGTTCGCGCAACCAGGCGAAGATGACAGGAGTCACAATCAAAATGTGAACCAGGCTGCTCAGCATTCCTCCAATCACCGGTGCGGCAATCGGTTTCACCACTTCGGCGCCGACCCGCGTGCTGATCATGATGGGAAGTAAACTCATGATGGTGGTGGCAACCGTCATGACTTTCGGACGCAACCGCAACCGGGCACCATCTTTGATCGCTTGAATCATATCATCGCGGTTGAAAGCATCCCCGCGTTCGGCCTTCTTGTTGGCCAGCATCTCCTCAAGATAAACAACCATGACAATGCCGGTTTGAATGGCTGTTCCGAACAGTGCGATGTAACCGACCCAAACTGCGACGCTGAAATTGTAGCCCAGCATATATTGCAACAACACCCCGCCAGTCAGTGCGAAAGGAACTGCGAGAATGACATGGGCCGCTTCGCTGAAGGATTTGTAAATGATGAAGAGCAGCAGAAAAATGATCAGCAAGACCGCCGGCACAATAATCATCAACGTCCGTTGGGCATGCAGTTGATTCTCATATTCCCCACTCCACTCCATCGTCATACCGGGTGGCAGTTTGATTTCGCGACCGACCGTTTCTTTCATCTCTTTGACAAAACTGCCGAGATCCCGGTCGATGACGTTCGCCTGCACAAAGACGCGGAGACGCCCATTCTCGCTGGCGATCTCGCTCGGACCGATTACCCGCTTCATCTTCGCCAGTTGTCCGAGCGGGATGTGTTTGCCGGAAGGGGTGGCAACCAGGATTGAGCCAAGGTCTTCGATGTCGTCGCGCTCGTTCTTCTGCAAACGCACCTGGATCGGGAATCGTTGCCGCCCTTCGATCGTAGTGGTGACATTCTTTCCACCGATGCCGGTTTCGACAGCGGTCAACACATCTTCCACGCGCAATCCATAGCGTGCTATCGCCACCCGATCGACTTCGAATTCGAGATACGGCTTTCCTTGCACTCGTGACGCCGCGATGCCCGTCGCGCCGTTAACCTTCTGCACGATGCGCTCCACTTCGAACGCCTTCTGTTGTAATGCTTCGAGGTTGTCGCCGAGGATTTTGATTCCGACCTGCGCTCGAATGCCGGTGCTGAGCATCAGGAGACGATTTTCAATCGGTTGCAAAAATCCGGGAACATAACCGGGCACTTGCGTCAGCTTCTCGGTGAGTTCCGCCACCAGCATGTCTTTGGTCATGCCGGGCCGCCATACGGGATTGCGGATCGTTCGCGGAATCTTAATAAAGCCCAGAAAATTGTAATTTGTTTGGATATATTCCGGCTTCAGCATGATCGTTGTCTCGATCATTTCCACTGGGGCAGGATCGGTTGCCGTTTCCGCGCGTCCGAGTTTTCCGCCGACCGATTCCACTTCGGGCAATTGTTTCATCACCCGGTCCTGCCAGGCCATGATGCGTTTCACTTCGGTCAATGAAGTGCTCGGCAACAAGACCGGCATGAAGAGAAGACTCCCTTCATTGAGAGTCGGCATGAACTCGCTTCCCATGCCGTGTGAGATTTTCGCCAATCTATTCCATTCCCGCTTTTCGAACTCCTGCACAACCGGTCGCGGCAAACCGAAAGCAAGTACCAGGGAGAAAACCAACAGCAACACCGCTGCACCCAGAACTATCTTGCGATGCCCGAGCGCCCAGTCGAGGACCGGATCGTAGATGCGCAACAACCGTTTCATCACCTGGTTTGAATCCTCGGAATGGAATGGCCCACGCACCAGGAACGTGCAAAGCACCGGCACCATGGTAACGGCCAGTAACGTTGCGCCGATCATCGCGAAGGTCTTTGTAAACGCCAGAGGATGAAACAGTTTCCCTTCCGGACCCGAGAGTGCAAAGACTGGAACAAACGCCAGGATGATGATCGCCATTGCAAAGAAGATCGGTCGTCCCACTTGCTTGGCGGCATCTGACGTGATCTGCCAGGTTTCCGCTTTCGACAGGCGCCCTCCTTTCTTTTCCTCGGCACGTTCACAATGTCGAATGACATTCTCGGTCATGACAATGGCCGCATCCACGAGAACACCGATGGCAATCGCAATGCCGGAAAGGGACATGATGTTCGACGTGACACCAAACTGCCGCATGAGAATGAAAGAGATGAGAATCGAAACCGGCAGTGGAATGGTGACGATCAGGATACTGCGGAAGTGCCACAGAAAAATAATGTGCGCCAAAGTGACTAGAAGGATTTCCTCAGTGAGGGCATGCTTGAGAGTGGCGATGGTGCTCTCGATCAATTCACTGCGATCATAAAATGACTTGATGGAAACGCCGTCCGGAAGACTCGGCGTAATCTGCGCGATTTTTTCTTTCACTCGCGCAATCACGTCACGGGCGTTTTCGCCGGTCCGCATCACTACGATACCGCCGACCACTTCGTTGCCATCAACATCCAGTGAACCACGCCGGAAATCGCCGCCGATCTGCACATGGGCCACGTGTTTCAGGTAGATCGGAGTTCCATCCACTTCCTTGAGAACGATGTTTTCGAGATCTTCAATTTTCTGGACCAACCCAAGGCCGCGCACCACGAACTCCATGCCGTTTTCTTCGACGACTTTCCCCCCGACATTGAGGTTGCTCGCGTTCACCGCTTCCATGACTTCCTGGAGGGAGACACCTGCGGAACGCATTTTTGTGGAGGAAACCTCCACCTGGTATTGGCGCACGAAACCGCCAATGCTGCCGACTTCCGCAACCCCTTGCACGGCATTGAGCTGATACCGAACAAACCAATCCTGAACCGCCCGAAGTTCGCCTAGATCATAGCCGCCGTTCGGTGCTTTGGCGGGATCCACGTCCAGATAATATTGATAAACCCAGCCGAGACCTGTTGCGTCCGGACCGAGTTTTGGAACAACGCCCACAGGCAGAACATCACCGAGATAATTCAGTCGTTCGAGAATTCGAGTGCGTGCGAAATAATTATCCACGTCCTCTTCGAAGATGATGGTCAGCATGGAGAAGCCGAACATCGAAGCGGCGCGCACTTCTTTCACCCCGGCCAATCCCTGCAGGTTTACAGAGAGCGGATAAGTAATTTGATCTTCCACCTCCTGCGGACTGCGTCCCGCCCAGTCGGCGAAAACGATCACCTGGTTTTCGCTCAAGTCTGGAATCGCATCAACCGGTGTCTTGTAAAGCGAATGAACTCCCCACGCGATAATGAAGAACACCCCGCAAATGACGAGAAAGCGATTGCGCAACGACCATTCAATCAGGCGATTGATCACGGCTTGACCTCCGTTCCGCATTCAAGCATGTCAGCGCCGAAATAAGGGTTCCGCAATGGTGCCTGGAGCTGGATCCAGAAACCATTTTTCGGCGCGCCGGGAACGGCCTGGTTCACCATTGGACAACGATAAATCTTTACGGCTTCGAAAGTATCATCCTCGTTGCGTAGATGTTTTGCGAACTCCGCAAGAGCCATGCTAAAGGGATGAAACGCTTTGCGCGCTTCAGGTAAATCTTTCGTTGCGGTCAAACGCCCGCTGATCGCAATCGGCTCAACCAGCGGTTGCCACGATTTCAACTCCAGAAAAGCATTTGTATAACTTGCGACCACCGGAGAAAGCTTTGGCGCCTCCGCATTGAACGATTTCAAGTCATCCGCCGCCAGGGCTTCACCAATACGATTTGCAACATCGAGCAATGCTTCCGACGCCTGCTGTTGTCCCTCGTTCAGTTTCTCCAGATCTGAAAGTTCCCTGGCGGCCAGCTCCACATGGCCGTGTTGTTCGCCGGGAGCTTCCGAGCTCTGGTTGAGTTGCGCCTGCGCATCGATCAACGTGTTGCCATAGGTCACCACGGACTCCCCTTCGCTGACCCCTTCAATCACTTCCCACGCATCAGTGCCGCGCAAGCCGAGTTTCACCCTGCGCTGTTGGTAGCCCCCTTCACCCACGTCCACATAGACCAACGGTTCGCCTCCCGGATTCAGAACGGCAGTCCGCGGAATGGTCAACCGTTCTCCCATATCCACCTGGATAATACCTTCGGCATACAAACGATGCAGCAATAGCCGACGCTTCTTCCCGTCCTCTTCCACCAAAGGATTGTCCAGTTCCACACGAACCTTCGCGGAGCGGGTCAAATCCTTCACGTTCGGATCAATAAACGCGATTTCGCCTTCGAAGATTTTAGTGGGAACTGCTGGTGTTGTGACCTTCACTTTTTGTCCGGGTTTGATCCAGGAAAAATCCTGTTCGTAGGCATCGAACTGAAACCACATCGTGGAGAAGTCAGCGATTTCGAAGAGTGGATCGCCTTCCTTTACATATTGTCCTTCGTAAACAAAGCGGTCCACCACGGTGCCAGACATCGGTGCGAAAATCTGCGAACGCGCAATACTGTTGGTTGATTCGCCCAGCTTTTGAATCTGCTGCTGGGTCAAGCCGAGTCGTTCCAAACGTTGCGCGGCGGCCTGGAGCAGGCGTTTGTATTCGGCCTGGATTTGCGGGTTTGCGTTCGTCGGCTGACGCTGCGCCAAAACCAGGTACTCGCGTTCGGCACTTAGCAGGTTCGGGCTGTAAAACGAGGCAAGCGGTTCGCCTTGCGTGACTTCGGCCCCGGTGTAGTTCACGAACAACTCTTCAATGCGTCCATCAATGTAGGCCGAGAGAATGCGATGTTTGCTATCGTCGTCGTCGATCGTGCCGGCAACCCGAATAGCGCGTTGCAAAGCGCCTTTGCGAACCGGGGCAGTTTGGACGTTCACCACTTGAATGGTGCTCGGGCTCAGCGTGACCAGATCTTCGGCCAGTTCACTTTGACCTTCAAAAATCGGCGACAGAGCCATTCCGCAAATGGTGCATTTGCTGCCCGGCTTGTCAGACTTCACCTGCGGATGCATGGAACATTGGTAGAACCGAATTTTCCGTTCACCGCTCGCCTGGGTGGAGCCGTGGTCATGCCCGGCATGTCGTGCCGCGTACCAACCGGCTGCGCCAGCGATAATCGCCACGATTAAAACTAAGAATAAGATTTTAGGTTTCATTTGGTATCAAAAGTTCGGGTTTAAGGTTCTACAGAAAGTTTTCCGGCAATCATCTCCAACGCTTCGAGATCACCCAGGCCACAGCAGAGAACCAGTTCGGAAAGCATCTGGTACTGATCAGAAACAGCGCGGGCATACATCAATTGCGCATCGAACAACATGCGACGGGCTTCCAGCACATCGTTGATTGAGCCGACGTTCGATTCCCACGCAGCCTGGGCGCTTTCCATCGCCGTTTCCGTGCGCGGAATGATTTCGTCGCGATACACCAGGGCCTCGTGTCGCGCGGCATCGATCCGGATAACGAGATGATGAATGTCGTTTCGCACTTCCAATTCGTAATCTGTTGCATCCAGTTCTCCCGCCTGTTGACGCGCCTTCTCCCGGTTGAAATCCGCGTCGTATTTCTTGCGATTGCCCCATGGAAAATTGAAAGCCACGAACGCCATGCCTTCGCGAAATTCACCAGAACCGGTATAATTCCGCGCTTCCACACCAACGGTGAAATCGGGATAACGTTGCCGCCGCGTTTGTTCGGCCTGAGCCTCGGCGAGTTCCACTTCACGACGCATTTTTTTCAAGACCGGCTCCGACCTGAGCGCGATATCCACGAGTTCTTCGCTATAAAAAATGGCAGGGCCGACCTCCGGCAGGGCGAGCGCCGGGCTGTACGATTGTAAAGGGCGACCGATTAATCGGTCTAGCTGGGCGTATGCATTCGTAATCAGCACGCTCTCTGTCCTGAGCGCTTGCACCCGTTTGGCGCGCTCATTTTGCAGACGTAAAACTTCAAACTGCATGGCAGTGCGCGCTTCGTAGCGTTGTTCGGCCACGCTTAAAAGTGTTTCGAGAGAGGCAATGTCCTGGCCGGCAATTTCCACTGTTCGTTCTGCCAGCGCAGCTTGAAACGCCGCAATTGCAAGTTCCTTGCGGACAAGTTGGAACTTCAAATCGGCATTCGCCTGTTCGATTACTGTTTCGGTTTCGGCCACGCGCCGTGCTGCTTCCGGTTTGCCGAAGAGCGGCAGCTTTTGTTCAACGCCATAAACAAGGTCGCCATCTTCCCGGCGCATTGCCTTTTCTGCCGCCATCCTACCGACACGCACCATGGGATCTTCCCAGGTGCGCACGCTCATTTCATTTTCACGCGCCGCTTCGACCAGTTTCTCCGTCGCCCGCAATGCGGGATTATTCGTCTGCGCTTCATCAGCCAGTTGGTTGATAAGCGCGGGTGTTATGACGATTGAATCGGTGTTTTGGGCGGCAAGCTGCGCCACGCCAACAGCCGCTACGGCAATAGTTATCAGGTAAATTCTTTTCATGTTCTCCAATTGGGGTGGGGACAGCCTGTCTCCACAACTTCAGGTCTTACTTCGGTGTGAGCAGCGATCCGCTCTCAAGTGTATGATTTGGCAGGACAATTCTTCCTGGGAAAAGCTGTTCCCTCCCCTATGAAAGGGCACATCACGAGAGTGGCAGGAGAAAATCAGATCAGGAAGGCGCAGTTCTGCTTGAACAGCGGAACTGCAGGAATGGATGGAGAAGAATGAATTCCAACAAAACCCCGTTTCCTGGCCGAGAGCGGTTGTTGCAGAAGAATAGTGCAAACGACCGCGACGAATTGCTGCGTCTGCACATTTGAATTAGCGGGAACTGACGCCAGCGGTTCAGCCGGAGCGCCGGAAGACTGCTGGACGCAGCAATCGGTCTGCTCACAAGAACAGCAGGTGCAGGTTTGATCCTGAACCAAACCGCGCGTTGCAGCGGAGAAAACAGTTTGGCTGCCGATCAGCGCGAAGCTGAACAGCGTCACCAAAATTGTTTTCAAAAAGTTCATCGGGCAGAACTCAGGATTTCTTAACCGCTTCCACTTTCACCAGGTATTTGGCTGGTTCTTTGTGGAAATCTTTCAGGCAACCTTTGCAGCAGAGCTTCAACTCCTGGCCTTCATGCACAAACACATAAGGATCACCCATGCTGCCAAGTTTTTCATCCTCCACCACACAGGTATCCAGCGGGTACGGTTTTACCTCGGCGGTGGCCGACTCAACGGGTTCGGTTTTGACTTCAGCCGTGGTTTCTTTACTGCAACCAACCAGGGTCAAGGTCAGTGCAGCCAGCAACATCATGGGCCCGGCAGCGTGGAAGACACTCTTCATAGTTACTATAGATGCGGTAATTTCCAAAAATACTCAAAGACTTTTTGTTCAACCATTTTGAGCAGAGGTGTGATTCTTAACCGGAACGATGCAATTCGGATGGGTGGAACGGCCAACCTGGCCGTTATCGGCGGCAACTTGCCGCCGATTCGTTGGGCGCTCAAGTTTCACCAGGGTGTGAGCGATTCTGTAGCCGAACTCAGATGGGCTGGAAAAAGAACTATAGAGTCGCATGCCGCGCTGCGGCAAGCCCATCGAAACAGGCTGGTACCTGTTCTACCCGTATCAACTGAATCGTTCCGGCTTAGTGGCAGGTTTTGCATAACCGCGCGAGCGGTTCGTCGACCAATTTGTTCTGTTTTGTGAAAACCCTGATTTCTGCCTTCCGCAAATCTTCACCAAGCCTGGTACGTGCATGTTGCTATTTCAAAGCTACGTTCGAAAACGCCCAGCCTTCACTCACCTGTGTTCTCACCATTTGCCGGACGTGATGCCAAAAATTTTTTCTCCCAGGGAAAAAGAGGATTCCGGAGGTTCTCCAGGGGATGGAAAAGATTGCTGAAAATGGTTTTTTCGGGGATATTCCCCGCGTGACAACGACTGTTGATGAAAGACACCGGGCAGTGCTAAAAGCATTTGATCCTGGGGATGTCCTGGATATCGAACAAGTCGGTTCTGATGTCGTGGTTCTCAAGAGCATGAAGCCGGCTCAGTTGCCCAAACCGAAGCTGGTCCGGAATAAACAAGGGGATTTGGTGTTTGTGGGTGGAAAGAGAATCACCAATGAGGACGTGCGCCGGATGATTGAGGATGAAGAATGAACTTTCTTGCCGATGGCAATCTGCTGATCGCTTTCAGTTGGGATGGCCATGTGCATCATGCCCGGGCAAAGCACTTTTTCTCAAAGCACCAGAAAACTGCCACCTGCCCAATCACGGAACTTAACCTGGTGGAATCCAAAAAAGTTCACAAGCCTGCTCCCACTTCAAATGGATAGATCGCAATCTCAGGCAGACCTTCCGACGTTTGTGGGTAATGACAAGCCCTTGAGGGAGATGGAAGAGTGCGCCGCCCCACCGTAGCAACGTCAAGATGCACCTGGATCAGGTTCTTTTCGTTCCCTGTTCCTCCGCACCCCGTTCGTCGGGGGGGTAATTTCAAACGGCTGATCCTGGCAGGACCGGAGCGCGGCGCGGGTCGTCCGATCTACTTATTTTCACGCTAGTCTGAAGCTGGAAAAAAAGGAACGCAAAGAAGGACGGATGAAGCGGATTTACGGAGTGGCACAAACGCCTTTGGCACGGGTGCTGGCCAGCGCTGAGGTGACTCCGCAGACCAAGCGACGATTGGAACAAAAGAAAAGCCAACTGAATCCGTTTGCGCTGAAGCAAGAGGTGGATCGAAGCCTGACCTTTTGGCACAACGAATCCCACTCACGGGTAACAGTTGCTTTTGGCACACAACGCACGAAAGGTGTTGATTAAAAGTGGGTGAGAAATTTCCGTCAGGTCTTGGACGAGGCCTGGCGAAATATTGTGTCATAGCTCACCTACTTTTAATCGCCAACCCTTCTCTCTGGGCGCATCTCGACACTGCTACGAATCCCCGAGCGGGTGTAAAAGGGCTGAGTTATCACAAGCGATGCAGCGTGTCGATTTGCTACGTTTAAGACCCCGAAGAGAAAATTGGCCCTTTTCCACCCGAAATTCCCGCAAAAATACCCAAAAGTAAGGAAAACGGGCTGTTTATCCATTTTTTCGTTCTGTTTTAGAACCCTGGTTGGCCAACTTGCCGTCAAAACAGAACGAAAAA
>JACDHS010000004.1 GCA_013820875.1 Verrucomicrobiota bacterium
GCTAATGACCGCTAATAAGAGAGGGATTGCGAGAAAGACCGCTTGAAAGTCGAACCACCTGTTGAGTGAAGTCTTTGTTTCGCATAACCACTTCTCCATTAGCGACTATCAGCGAAGATTAGCGGTTAAACTGCCGTTTTTAGGTTAATAGATGGTGGGTTTAAGCGTGGCTCGCACACCGGTCAAAAACTTCATTCGGGCAAATTGTCGAAAAATAAGGGTTTTTCCGCTTTGGGTCGCCCTGAACGTGGACAACACAGTGTGTTGGCCTCTCTGAAAGTCTTGAAATCGCTGTATAACCGTTGGACTCACAGATTTTTTGCCCTGTAGAAAAGAGAAAGCCGCCAAATGGCGGCTTTTCGTGAAAACTTAAATAGAAGCTAAAAGCGATTAGTGGCAACCACAACCAGCGCCACAGGAACCTGCGTCAAAATCGTCCTTTTTGGGGACGCGACCGAGTTCAAAGGTCTTGCCGACGTATGAACCAACGGTTTCCTGGATCTTATGCACTTCATGCTGCGCATCGAGGAAGCTGCGGATCACTGGGTTCGCGAGGACGAGATCGCGTTCTTTTTCGAAATCAGCGACTTCAGCCGGGGAGAGAGTCACGCCCTCGTGTTGCTTGTGATGCAGAAATTCGCCTTTTTCGTTTAAGGCATCGAATTGCGCCTTGGCGCTTTCGTTGCTCGTGAATTGATCAATGCGGCTCTGAATGCTTTGAAACTCGGGTTGCTTCAAAATGGTTTCGCAGAGTTCTTTGGTTTTCTGGACGATCACGCCTTCTTCGAGATTTGTTTCCATATTTTTCTTGTTTGCGACGCCAAATAGAACACAGGTTTTCGGCAAGTTCAAATCCTTCGCAGTTTAATTTTGGTGCGGAACTGCTCCCGCCTTAGACACTAGCGAATGTATCAGGGAAACACTGCACAACCTTTCAGTGCCCACCCGATATTCTCATTATGCGCTGGTTTTGAGAGGCTTAGCTCAACCGCGACTCACCAGAAGGTCGCATTTTTATGAATACTGCCCGCTTTTATTGCGACCGTCGTTCGCCGCGTATTACGGCGTTTTCCCTGCTTTTATCCATGCTGCTCGTGCCCGCGGCAACGTCTCATGGGCAGATCGGAACCAATCAACAAATCCAGGCCGAACTCAAAAAACTGAGCCTGGAGGAATTAATGCAAGTTGAAGTGTCTTCAGTTTCCCGGCGACCGGAAGCACTGAACGAAGTTCCTTCCGCAATTCAGGTGATTACGGGTTCAGAGATTCGCCGTTCTGGAGCACGCAGCATTCCTGAAGCGTTGCGGATCGCCTCCAACCTTCACGTGGCGCAGGTGGATTCACGTCAGTGGGCCATCAGTGCGCGCGGGTTCAACGCCAGTGTCGCGAACAAATTGCTCGTGATGATTGATGGGCGCAGCGTTTACACGCCGCTGTTCTCCGGCGTTTTCTGGGATGTGCAGGATACGTTGTTGGAAGACATCGATCGAATTGAAGTTGTCAGCGGTCCGGGGGCGACTTTATGGGGAGCGAACGCAGTCAATGGCGTCATTAATATTGTCACCAAGAGCGCCAAAGATCCAAGCGCCCAGGGAACACTTCTCACTGCGGGCGGCGGCACTGAAGAGCGTGGGCTGGCGGGCATTCGTCACGGCGGAAAGCTGGCGGAGAATGTTTACTACCGTGTTTATGGGAAATATTTTAACCGCGACAGCGCTGTTCGCGCGAATGGGACCGACAACAAGGATGATTGGCAGTTCGGCCAAGGGGGTTTCCGCATTGATTGGGATGCAACAACGGAAAGCCTGCTGACATTTCAAGGCGACTTGTACGGAGGCGACATCAACCAGGCTATCAATGACAACATCACGGTAGGCGGCGGCAACTTCTTGAGCCGCTGGAACCGCACCATTTCCGAAGATTCTGATCTGCAAGTGCAGTTTTACTATGACCGAACCTACCGCCGGATACCGGGGACGTTCGCAGAGGATCTTGATACTTATGACCTCGATTTTCAGCATCGCTTCCACTGGATGGAGCGAAATGAAATTGTGTGGGGTCTGGGTTATCGTTTGATTGTGGATGATGTTGATAACATCGCCCTGGCTTTTCTGCCGGAGGAATTGACGCGACACGTTTTCAGCGCATTTGTGCAGGATAAAATTGAGATTGTGGAAGATAAACTGTTCTTCACGCTCGGCACCAAAATCGAACACAACGATTACACAGGTGTAGAGATTCAACCCAGCGCGCGTGCCGCATGGCTGCCATTGACCAACCAGACGGTTTGGGCGGCTGTCTCACGCGCCGTGCGCACGCCGTCACGGATTGACCGGCATCTTTTTGCACCGTCCCAACCTCCATTCCTGATTGCGGGCGGACCAGGTTTTGATTCGGAAGAAGTCATCGCCTACGAAGTGGGTTACAGGTTTCAACCAATGCAACGATTGTCTGTTTCCATCGCAACGTTTTTCAATGAGTACGACCGTTTGCGCAGCGTCACACCGGGTCCACCGTTGATGATTGAAAACGGACTCGAAGGGGAGACTTACGGTGTGGAACTGGATGCTACTTACAGGGTAACCGAAGCATGGCGGCTGCGATTTGGATATACGTTTCTAAAAGAAGATATTCGGGTGAAACCCGGGTTCGTGGATGTCAATTTAGGGCGCGCTGAAACATCTGATCCGCGGCATCAGTTTTCGATTCGTTCGTTGCTCGATTTGCCAAAAAACTTCGAATTGGATTTGGCAGCCCGTTACGTGGATCGGCTTCATAATATTTCAGGAGGACAGATTGGCACCGTGCCGGGTTATGCTGAACTGGACGCCCGGCTGGGCTGGCGGCCAAGGAAAGACCTGGAGTTCTCCATAGTCGGACAGAACCTTCTCCATGACCGGCATCCGGAATTTGGTTTTTCCCGGCCCACGCGACCGGAAATTGAACGTAGTGTTTACGGAAAGGTGACATGGCGTTTCTAACCACACGCCCGACATCGACCGGAGCGTCGAAGCAAGTCCAGCCTGCGTCGCCGGACAGGCGCCGTTTTCTCCGAGGTCTCTTTGCCTTTTCGATACTTTACGCAGCAGCACCTGGCCAACTCCAGGCGCAGGATCCTTCCTATCGGATCAAGGCGGTGTTTCTTTATAATTTTGCCCAGTTCGTTACCTGGCCGGAAAGCGCTTTCGCAGGGCCGGAGTCGCCGTTTGTGATTGGTGTGCTGGGCAGAGATCCGTTTGGCCGTATATTAGATGATACCGTGCGCAATGAAGTCGTTAATCGGCGCAAGCTAGAGGTCCGCCGCTACCGATCGGTCGGAGAAGTGCGGGAGTGCCAAATTTTGTTTATCAGCCCCTCGGAACAAGCCCAAATGCTGCGCGTGCTGAATGCGTTGGAGGAAAAGCCGATTTTGACCGTGGCAGAAACGGAATTCTTTACTCGCAATGGCGGCATGATCCGGTTCGTTACAGAACAGAATAAAATCCGCTTTCGCATTAACTCCGAAGCTGCCGAGCGAGCAGGGCTCACGATCAGTTCCAAACTCCTGCGTTTGGCCGAGATTGTCAGAACCGAAAGGAGCCGCCGATGAGATTCGAAGATCTTCCGATCCGACGGAAGTTAATCTCGATCATCATGGCAATTAGCGGGGTGGTGCTGGGTCTGACGTGCGTGTCGTTTGTAGCTTACGAACTGGTGACCTTTCGGCAGACGATGAAAGACAATCTTGCCACCCTCGCGGAGGTGGTCGCCCGCAACAGCACTGGAGCACTGGCTTTTCAAAACAAGGAGGATGCGGAGGAGGTTCTTTCCGCACTGGCCGCTGAAAGCCATGTCATGGTTGCCGCCCTTTACGACAAGGATGGCAATCTGTTTGCCTCCTATTTCAAGCGGGGCCACAAAGAAGATCTTCCCGCAAAGCCGCGGCGCATCGGCATCTTTTCAGACAGTGAGTCCATGATTCTGTTTCAACCGGTGCGCGCGGAAACGGAATTGGGCTTCCTTTACATGAAGTTGGACCTGAAAGCATTTTACGACCGGCTGAAGCTTTATGCCCTGATGGTGCTTATCATTGTGCTGATTTCCCTGTCTGTGGCTTTCGGCCTGTCCAATGCCTTGCAGCGCCGCATCTCGAATCCTCTTTCGGAACTGGCTGATTCAGCCCGCAAGGTTTCCGAACTGAAAAGCTACGGTGTGCGCGCCAAAAAATATGGCCGGGATGAACTGGGGCAATTGACCGATGCCTTCAACGAGATGCTTGAGCAGATCCAACAGCGTGACGCTGCCCTGTCTGAAAAGGAAGAACGTTTGCGCCTGGCTCTTGACGCCTCGCAGACCGGCATCTGGGATCGGAACCTCGTCACAGGCAGGGAAACCTGGGACTCGCACACGGAACGAATTTTCGGTTTGAAGCCGGGCGAATTCGATGGCACGCCCCAAATGGTTGAATCACTCATTCACTCCGAAGATCGCCCCACTCTCAACCGAACTCTCAAGGACGCACTGGAAACGCGCGGGGATTTCGTGATCGAATTTCGTGTCATCTGGCCGGATGGTTCCATTCGCCACGTTGCAGCCCGGGGCAAAGCGATTTACAATAATCAAGGCGTGCCACAGCGCATTACCGGTGTCGCCCTGGATGTTACCACACGCAAAAATGCTGAGATGGCTTTGCGCGAAAGTGAAGAAAAATACAGAAAGCTGAGCGCCGAACTGGATGAACGAGTGAAAGCTCGCACGGCTGAATTGGAACTCACCAATAACGAACTGGAAGCGTTCACTTATTCCGTCTCCCACGATCTGCGGGCGCCACTTCGACATATGGCCGCCTACTCGCAACTTCTCCTGGAGGATCACGGCAAAAAACTCGATTCGGAAGCGGTTCGTTTCCTTTCCCGCATCCGCACAAGTGCGCGTAATATGGGCTATCTCGTGGATGACCTGCTGAACCTCGCACGCATCGGCCGACAGGATTTGAAACGGGAACCGACCTCCTTGAATAAGCTCGTGGATGAGGCTCTCACCACCCTCAAGCCGGAGACGGAACAAAGGCAAATCGAGTGGAAGATTGCCCGGTTGCCTATCGCCAGGTGCGACCCTGGCCTGATGAAGCAGGTGTTTGTTAATATCCTTTCCAATGCGGTGAAGTACTCACGCCCAAGAGAAACGGCGGTCATTGAAGTGGGACAAACGCAGATCGACAACGAGACTGTGATTTTTATCCGCGACAACGGTGTCGGTTTCAATATGGAGTATTCAAACAAGTTGTTTGGCGTGTTTGAACGGTTGCATCGGCAGGATGAGTTTGAGGGCACTGGTGTCGGGTTGGCAACTGTGGCTCGCATCGTTGGAAAGCACAACGGACGCATCTGGGCCGAGGCCGAGGAGAACAAAGGGGCCACGTTTTATTTTACAATCGCCGGAATTAAGAAAGGTTAAAATTATGAGTCATGAAGCCATTGATATTCTGCTGGTAGAAGACAATCCTGATGACGTGGAACTGGCCTTGCTCGCATTGCGCCGCAACAATCTGGCCAACCAGATCCACATCGCCAGGGATGGCGCCGAAGCGCTCGACTTCCTGTTCTGTCGCGGAGCGTTCAGCAGTCGCGCCCCCGATCGTCCGCCAAGGGTTGTCTTATTGGATCTTAAACTTCCAAAGATTGACGGCATGGAAGTCCTCCGAGCCATCAAAGCCGATCCGCGCACCCAAACCGTTCCAGTGGTCGTAATGACTTCGTCGCGGGAACAACGTGATATGGTGGAAGGTTACAAACTGGGCGTAAACAGCTATATCCAAAAGCCGATTGATTTCACGCAGTTCCGGGACATTGTCAAAAATCTGGGTTTCTATTGGCTGGTTATCAACCAGGTGCCGTGACGCCGTATTCAGTATTCAATATTCAGTGTTCGGTATTCAGATTCCGATATTCAACACTTTGACGGCGGCTTTGGTGAGCTGAATGGCTGGTTCAGGATTCACGCCGAGGTAAAGCATCCCCGCCATACAAACACCCAGGGACAAACGGGTAGGAATGGAAATGGCGATGGGTGAAAGATCGTTCGGATCCCTGGACCAATAGATCGCCCGGATCACACCGAAATAATAATAGAGCGACATCACCACACCGGCGATTGCGACTCCAACGAGCACATAATACGCAGTGTTGCTTGCGCCTTGTTCGACTACAGCTTTCAACAAGAGAAACTTTCCGAAGAATCCAGCCAGAGGTGGTATGCCAGCCAGCGAAACCATGGCCAGAGTCAATGCGGCAGCTAGAAACGGCGACCGCCGCCCCAGGCCCGCGAGCACAGTAATATCATCGGAGTCCTGTTGCCGAGTGACCAACACGATCACGGTGAAAGCAGCGATTACGGTGAACAAATAACCTGCCAGGTAATAAAGCACGGCTGAGGAACCTGTCCTGGTAAGGGCCGCGAAACCGAGTAACAGGTAGCCGGCGTTTGCAATGCTGGAATAACCCATCAGACGTTTGAGGTTGCGTTGGGGAATCGCGCACAGATTGCCGTAGAGAATGGTAATCGCGGCAATGCCGATCAACAGGTTCGTCCATTCCAACGCCACTTGCGGCACGGCAATAAACAAAACCCGGAGCAACAGAACAATTCCCGCGGCTTTCGAACCCACCGCCAGAAAGGCAGTCGCTGGCGCGGGTGAACCCTGGTAAACATCCGGAGCCCAGACCTGCATGGGAAATGCCGCAAGCTTGAAAGCCAACCCGACGAAGATAAAAAATAATCCCGCGAGGAAGAGTGGTTGCGTGCCCAATACTGGATTCGTGCTCAGCAAACTATGGAGTTCAGAAAAGTTGGTGGTCCCGCTGATCCCAAAAACAAAGGCCAGCCCAAAAACAAAAAACGCAGTCGAAACAGCGCCAAGAATCAAATACTTGATACCAGCTTCAAGTGAGCTGATGCGATTGCGTTGAAAGCTGTTCAGGATGTAAAAAGTGATCGTGATCAGTTCGAGCGCGACAAACACGAGCACGAAATCATTGGCCGAAGAAGCGAACAGCATTCCAGCCAGAGCCATCAGGATAAGGGAGTAAAACTCCGCAATGCCGGTCTTGATGCGATCCGCAAATTCCGCAGCCATGATGATAACGAAGAGCGCCGCCAGAATAAAAAACTGTTTAAAGAAGGTTGCCAGGCCGTCCACCACGAACATTTTTCCGAAAGCGTAATCCGCCAATATCTCGGTTCCTCCAGAGGGAAACAGCTCTTTACGCGCAAAAATGCTGAAGATGAAAATGAGGAGCAAACCTGCGGCAGCAGCGTAACCGAGCTTGCGCTTGTGTTGTGCCGGGGTCCACAAATCACCGAGCAAAACGCCCAAAGCGAGAATCACAACCGCAATTTCCAAACTGATAAGCGAAAAGTTCATTGTCAGGGTTTCTCAACGGCAACTTGCGCAGTGGCGCTTTCCTGGATTGGTTTGCCGAAGGCAGTATCCAAGAGGACATCCACGCTGGGCTTAATTTTGTCAGTCAATAACCGGGGAGCAAAACCGAACAACAACAGGGCGCCCACCAACAGGACATAAGGCAGCTTGGGCCACCACGCAAAACCATGAATGGATCGACTACCCGCATCTTTTACATTGGCGAATTCAGCGGACACTGGTCCGTGCAGAATGTTGCGAACCGCGCGCAGCATATAAAGGGCGCCGATTACGAGGGCGCCCCAGACGGCTGCAACCACAATCCAATTGATTGCCGCGCCGGACGTGTGAAATGCCCCCTTCCAGGAACCAAATAGCACCATCATTTCACCGGCAAAATTTGCGAACCCAGGGAGACCGCATCCAGCCATTGCCGCCATAACGAGCGTTGCGCCCACAAATGGCATCGGACGAAGCAAGCCGCTCATTTTGTTCATGTCGAGCGTGTTGGTTTGCTCGCGGATATAACCACTCAGAGCAAAGCTTAAGGCGGCAAGAAAACCGTGCGCCACCATCACCACGACAGTGCCGGTGATGCCGATCAGACTCAAACTGGCAATGCCAAGGAAACAAAAGCCCATGTGCGCAACACTGGAATTTCCAATTAGCATGTTCAAATCGCGCTGGCGCATCGCCACCCAACCGACGTAAACAATGTTACCGAGACACAGGACCGCGATGATATGCAACCAGCTCTGGGCAGCTTCGGGCATGAGCGGCAAGGCAATCCGGATCAAACCATAGAGACCAAATTTCTTTAAGACACCTGCATGAAGCATTGCGGTGGCTGTCGGCGCTGAACCGTACCCCAATGGCGCCCATGTGTGGAACGGCCAGAGCGACACAAGAATTCCAAACCCGAACAAGAGCAGCGGGAAGATGAGATTTTGCGCATTCACGTTCATCGGGTTCTTGCTGAAGTAATTGGTGAGTTCAGCAATGTTGAACGTGCGACTGTCTGGTGGCAGTTGAAGGTAAAGCGCGATCAAGCCAACAAGCGCCAAAAGCGCGCCAAGGCTCAGGTAAATGGTAATCTGGAACGTGGCGTAATTCTTGTTCTCTCCGCGCCCCCACAATCCAATCATGATGAACGTCGGCACGAGCGCGAGTTCGTGGAAAAAGTAAAAGAAGAACAAATCGTAAGACGCAAAAGCACCCAGGATTCCGCCAGTCATCACCAGCAGCAGAACGTAAAATTCTTTTTCGTACTTATTGATTTCCCGCGAAACTGCCGCTGCCGCAAAGGCAACAATGGCTCCCATCAAGATCAAGCCGACGTTCAACCCATCAACGGCAACATGATAGTTGATTCCAAGAGAACCGATCCATTCGACTTTATGCTGCAACTGCCGGCCGGGGAAGCCAGTGGTAAAATCGAAGAAAAACATTTTCAGCGCGAACAATGCTGAAATCGCGGTTGCCAGTAGCGCCAAATTCCGAATTACGAAACGGAAATTGCGGGGAATGAACAACAGAATCAGCGCCGCAAGAAGCGGGCAGCAGATAATGTAAGTTAAAATATATTTCGTCATCGAAACAGCACGTAAAAGAGAACCACCGCCACGCCAGCAACGATCAGGAACGCGTAGGTCTGTAGATTGCCGGTCTGCACGAGGCGCAATGCGCGTCCGAAAAGCTCGGTTGTGCCATGCGTCCCGCGCACAAGAAGTCCGGCGATGATCCACCGATCAATTGCATCCGCCAGTTTAGCCACGGCTTCATGAGTCATGAAAATGAGAGCGGAATAGATCTCATCAAAATAGAATCGGCCGCGCATGGCGCGGGAAAGTGCGCCAAGCTTCCCTGGCAAGGGATCGCGTTGGGCGCCGGCATAGAATTTGTAGGCCACAGTAAAGCCAACAACGACCGCGAAAATCCCGAACAAAGCCGCCACTGGAGCATGCACGATTGGCGCAATGAACTCAGCGTACCAGGGAAAATGGTGTTCACTTCCCGGAAAGACTTTTGCTTTTGCCACGTAATGATTAACGCCAATCAATCCGCCAACCACCGAAAGCACAGTGAGAAACTGCAACGGGACTGTCATCACTTTCGGCGATTCATGCGCGTGTTCCGCAGATTCCGATTTCGGGTGTCCAAGGAAAGCCACGAAGAATAACCGGAACATATAGAACGTGGTTAGCACGGAGACGATCACACCGATTACAAACAGTCCGATGTTTGCGTCATAAGCAGCGGAAAGGACGAAATCTTTGCTGTAAAACCCGCTGAATGGCGGAACCCCGGAAAGCGCGAGAGTGCCGATCAGGAAAGTCCAGAACGTGACAGGCATTTTCTTTTTTAACCCGCCCATCTTCCAGATGTCTTGTTCGTGGTGCAGCGCATGAATGACTGAGCCAGCCCCGAGGAACAGGAGCGCTTTGAAAAACGCGTGCGTCGTCAAATGAAACATCCCTGCGACCGGCTGGTGCGCACCAACAGCCATCACCATCAGACCAAGTTGCGAAAGCGTTGAGTAGGCGAGAATACGTTTAATGTCGTTTTGCTGCACGGCAATCAATGCGGCCAGCAATGCCGTCAATCCACCGACCCAGCCAATCACTTCAAGTGCGAACGAATCGGAAAGGTTGAGCAAAAAGTAAACACGGCAAAGCATGTAAACGCCGGCGGCAACCATCGTTGCGGCGTGGATCAGAGCGGAGACCGGTGTCGGGCCTTCCATGGCGTCCGGCAACCAGACGTGCAATGGAAATTGCGCCGATTTGCCGACTGCGCCGCAGAAAAGCAGCAAGCCTACAACCGTCGCCAGACCACCAAGAGCGGCTGGATTATTGACGATTACCTCCTGGAGAACTGTGAAATTCAAACTGCCGAGCAGCGACCACACCATGATGATTCCCAGGAGAAAGCCAAAATCACCCAATCGATTCGTAATAAATGCTTTCTTTGCCGCGTCGGCTGCGGGCGGGCGTTCGTACCAAAAACCAATCAGGAGATAACTGGAAACACCAACGAGTTCCCAAAAGATGAACATCTGGAGAAAATTGTTGCTCAAGACAATCCCGAGCATTGAAAACGTAAAGAGACTCAAGCTCGCGAAGTAGCGGGAAACCGCACGGTCTTCGTGCATGTAACCCCAGGAATAAATGTGAATCGCACTCCCCACACCGGTCACGATCAGCAGCATCAATTTACTCAGCGGATCGATAGTAATCCCGAAATCCACGATGAAGTTCCCCACCGAAAGCCAGTCCATACTGAGCTTTGGCGAGGTTACGGTGTCTGTGCCGGTTGCAACAAACAGGATCAGGCTAAGAATAAAGCTGATAACGATGGCGCCAATGGAAATGCCGGCGCTCAATCCGCGGTTTCGCTTCGTAAAAAACGTAATCACCAAAGCCGATACCAACGGCACAAACAAAATGAACCAGGGAAAGTTAAGCAAAACGTCGTTCATTCGAGAAAATGGCAAATTGAGATTTCAGAAGCGCCACATGCGGAACCAGAAGCCCCGGCCGGGAGCGACAAAGCTTCAGATTTGAGATGTTCAGAGTTCATTTTGCAATTCCCAGGTTCTGCTACAGCTTCATGGTGGTCAGGTCTTCAACATGCGCACTCTGCTTCTTACGATAGAGCGCAACAATCAGCGCCAGCCCGACAGCCACTTCTGCTGCCGCCACTGTAATGATGAAAAACACAATGACCTGTCCATCCATTTTGTTGTTGTAGCGAGAGAACGCAACAAGGGCGAGGTTCGCTGCATTCAACATCAATTCCAAAGACATGTAGATGATGAGCAGATTGCGCCGCACGATCACGCCCCACAAACCAAGGCAAAACAGAATCGTGCTAACGATCAGATAATGTTCAAGTCCGACGTTCATATTGGAAACCGAACGGAACATTGGAGTAGTGGAGTAATGGAGTGGCGGAAGGTGCGCTCCCGCGCCACTCCAATACTCCAGCACTCCAATGCTCCGTTCCGCTTTCTCACTTCAAATCCTTTTTGCTGAGCAATATTACTCCCACCATCGCCACCAGCAGCAGCAGCGACAAAATTTCAAACGGCAAAACGTAATCTGTAAAAAGCTTTCTCCCCAGGGCCACTGTTGAACCTTGCAATGTTAGCTCCGTCGGCGGGAGCGTTTTGGCATAACTTAGAATGGAGCGCCCGATCAAAAAGGCGATGGCTCCCACAGCAATTGTCCCGAGGCCAGCGCCAATGGTTTTGACTTTCCTGCGCTCTTCTTCTTTTAAATCGAGCAACATGATGACGAACAGGAAGAGAACAATGACGGCACCCGCATAGACCAGGATTTGTACCGCCGCGAGAAAGAAGGCGTTCAGCAAAATGAAAAGTCCCGCCATGAAAACAATCGTCAGGACGAGAAACATGGCGCTGGTCACCGGGTTGCGGCTGAAAGGATTGGCGACCACCATGACACCGCAGGCAACTGTCAGAAACGCTAGTATGTAGAAGAAAATGTCGGCAGCGCTCATTTATTTTTCCACTTCCAGATCTTGTCCTGGTGCACACCGCCCAGTGAAAGCAGTTTTTCTTTGTTGTAGATGAGTTCTTCGCGACTTTCCGCATTCAACGAATAATCGTTTTGCAGGAAGATGGCTTCCTCCGGGCAGACTTCCTGGCAGAAGCCACAGAAGATGCAGCGCAGCATGTTGATCTCGAACTCCTGCGGCGCCTTTTCCACGTTGCCAACCTCGGGAGATCCTTGCGGACCAGGCGGCGTGATCTTGATGGCTTTCGGCGGACAAACAAATTCGCAAAGCTGGCAGGAAACACATTTGGTGCGGCCTTCCGGATCCCTGACGAGATACGGAGCACCACGGTAACCCTCACCCACAACCCATTTCTTTTCTGGATAATATCCGCCTGAGAGCTCTTTGCCTGCGGTGTGGCCTTTGAAAAGGGTATTTGCAAAATGCCGCCAGGTGACTTTAAACCCGCCAGCAAGCGCCGGGAGATAAAGCCGTTCCAACAGACTTAATTTTTTGCGTTGTACAATCATCTTCTTCTTTGCGGCCACACTTACGGACCAACTACCACTGGAGGGCGATACACCAGCATCAAAATCACGGCAACAATCAAAACGTTTGCCAGCGCCATCGGAATAAATCTTTTCCAACCCAAATTCATGAGTTGATCATAACGGAACCGGGGAAACATCCAGCGCACCCAGATAAAGAGCACCAGCAGCATCACCGTCTTCGTCAGGAAAATCAAAATGTGCGCGATTCCCATCCCAATGGTTGTAGCGGGTTGATCAGCAATCCAAGGCAGTGACCATCCACCGAGGAAAAGCGTCACCATCAGACCGCATCCAGCGATAATCGCCGCGTATTCACCCATGAAAAAGAGGGCGAACTTCATGGAGCTGTATTCGGTGTTGTAACCAGCGACCAGTTCAGTTTCGGATTCCGGCAAGTCGAACGGCAGCCGATTTGTTTCAGCAAAAGCCGATACCATGAAAATGAAAAAGGAGAGCAACGCAAAGGGCCACACGAGATAGCTTAAAAGGGTTTGTTCCTGCGCAAATGGCGGGAAAATAAACCAACCGTGCTGGGCCTGGTACGAAACGATTTCGCCCAGGTTGAGCTTGCCAACAACCAGGAAAATCGGAACAACCGACATACCCATGGCGATTTCGTAGGAAATCATTTGGGCGCTGGAACGGATGCTGCCGAGAAAAGGGTATTTGGAATTCGCCGAATAGCCCGCCAGCACAATTCCGTAAACTCCAAGGGAGACGACTCCGAACGTAAAAAGAATACCGATGTCCAGATCGGCGATAACCATTTTCTGAGTGTTCAGATTAGAACCGAAAGGAATGATCGCGATGGCAAGTAACGCCGGGATGAAAGTGATCGCCGGTGCGATCCAGTAATACGCCTTCCGCACATAATCGGGAGTGAAATCTTCTTTGAGAAAGGACTTCACACCGTCGGCCAATGGTTGCCAGATCCCGAGACGCGTGAGGAAAGGACCCAACACGGGAATGGAACCGATCAACGGCAACGACACCCGATTTGGTCCCTGGCGATCCTGGATGAATGCAGAAATTTTCCGTTCTGCCAAAACAGCGTATGCCACCATCGTCATGACCACGCCGAACACGATAGCAATTTTCACGAAGCTCCAGAGGGCGAATTGCCCCGTGGAACCTAAGCTGTCGTAAAATCCTGTTAGTGCGCTGATCATGTTAAATTTGAACCGTCACTCCGGCATCTCCCAGTCCCGCCCATGTGACGCCATGGAATGCCGGAACTTCTTTGGCCATTTCATTAAAAAGACCTTCGATACTGACAAACCCATTTTGGCCAGTGACGTTGATAACCAATTCGTGCAGGAATTCCCATTCCGGGCGAGCATCGCCTTTGGGCTGCAACGCTTGCATGAATCGTTGCACGCGACCTTTCACATTCACAAAGCTGCCGCGTTTCTCGACATGTGCGCAACCGGGCAAAAAGTAGTGAGCCGCAGCCGTCGTGGCACTCGGCAAGATGTCCGAAACAATCAGGTGCTCCAACTGGCTAAGCAACTCGGCAGTGATGCCGTGTTTCGTCACATCTTCTCCGAACACGATTAAAGTCTTGATGCTGCCGCCACGGATGCCATCGGCAATCTTCGGCAGACTCGATCCCATCTTCTCTGGAGCGATTCCGATTAACCGTGAACCGGTGCTGTTTGGATTGCGATCCGGGTCCAGCAACAACCGATCCCCTTCGCCAACGCGCGGAACAGAATCGGTGATCGCATTAAACTTGGCCGCCAATTTCTTGAGGAGATAAAGCTCTTCATTCGTCTGGCGTGCAGAAGCAACGATGGCGACTGAACCCGCCGCAGCTCGGAGCAGAATTTCAGAGATGTACTGAATCGCATTCGCCCAAGTTTGAACTTTGAGCTTCGAACCTTGTACTTGCGTAAGCCGGTCTTCGCGATTGATCCACTTATAATTTAACCGGCCGTAATCGCACATCCAGGTGGAGTTGACCGCATCGTTCTCACGCGGTTCATAGCGATACATCACATTCTCGCGCGAACCGATGATGGTGTTGCAACCGGTGCCGCAACTCGTGCAAAGGCTCTTGGTTTCTTTGAGGAACCAGACCCGCATCTTGAATCGGAAATCTTTTGATGTCAGCGCACCCACCGGACAAATGTCGACGGTGTTCAACGTGTAATTGTTCTCGAACTTCGTGCCGGGATAGGAGGCGATCGTGTTATAGCTGCCGCGATTCACGATGCCCAGCTTGTCATCACCGACGATGTCCTTGGTGAAACGAATGCAACGCGTGCAGAGAATGCAACGTTCATCGTCCAGCATGATACGCGGGCCGAGATCAACCTGCTTGGGCTTGTGGACTTTCTCTTCCACAAAGCGGCTGGCTGATTTGCCGTAATCAACCGAATACTCCTGCAGCTTGCATTCACCGGCCTGATCGCAGATGGGACAATCCAGCGGATGATTGATCAGCAGCGATTCCAAAATGCCTTCGCGCATCTGTTTCGTCGCCTCGGAACTCGGATACAGTTCCATTCCCGGAGAAATCGGACTCGCACAAGCAATCGCGCCACGCGGAGAGCTTGGTTCGTAAGGCAGAACCGACTTGATAATTTTCGGTGTGCCGTCCGGATTAAGAACAGGCTTTCTGTCAGGCCCCATTGCTGGCGTGCCGAATTCCACGAGGCACATGCGGCAGTTGCCCGCTATCGGCAACTTCGGATGATAACAATAATGCGGCACATCGATGCCGGCGACCTGGCAGGCCTGCAGCATGGTCGTCGGCTGCAACTTGCCCTGCCAATCAGGCGTCATCTTCGGGACATCAAACTCCCGCCCGTCCACCTTGATCTTAACCGTTTCGATCGGTGGCGGCGTAGGTTTTGTTTCAGTTGTCGCTTGAGTCGACATTTTAAATCTTTCCAGCGTGCAAATCGGCAATCGGGAAAATCATTTCGTAATCGCCCCACATCAGATTGCCGTAATGCAGGTGAAAGTTTTTGAATTTGTTAAGCCTTCGAAAGGCTGTGATCTCCGGATTTTTTGCTTTGCCAAGAAAAGGACCGAAATCCATAACACGCCTCGTTCCATCGTTAAAATCGAGAGAAATTCGATAATCACCGAGGTATGTAGCTTCAGTTATTTCCAAATACGCTGTCATTGGCGCTTTCATTTCAGTTTCCTCGTAATCACTTGCGGTTTGTGATGGATGTGTTTCACAAAGTAATCAATCCAAACCAAAATATTCATAAAGCTTTGGCATTGTCGTCTATTTTGGACCAGCACCAGCATTCCTTGCTTCATCCGCAGCCCCCTTAGCCTCAAATTCATCTTTGAACTTCTTAACAAAACTCAGCACCGGCCAGGAACAGGCTTCGCCGAAGGCGCAAATCGTTCGACCCTGAATATTCTGCGCAATGTTCACCAGGTAATCAGCATCCTGTTTGCGACCATGTCCGTGCGTCATGCGGTGTAATGCTTTGCTCATCCAGAGCGAACCTTCGCGGCACGGGGTGCATTGACCGCAACTTTCGTGCGCGTAAAATTCGCCCAGGTTGGCGAGCACCTCGACAACGTCCACCGAATCATCCATTACGATGATTGCGCTGGAACCGGACATACTGCCCGCCGCCTGCAACGAATCGAAATCGTAAGGCAAGTCGAGCATGTCCGTCTCGACTTCGGTCATTGTGCCGTCGGCGTTCTTCTTCTTGAGTTTAAACTTCTCGCCTGCTTTAAAAACTTTCGCGGAGGAACCGCCGGGAATAACTGCCTTCAACTTCCGACCGTCCAGCAGTCCGCCACCAAAATTGGAATGATAGATCAGTTCGCCAATCGTTACCTTCCCGACTTCAATCTCGTAATAGCCCGGCTTCTTCACCTGGCCGCTCAAGCTCACGATACGAGTACCGGTATTATTCGGAGTGCCCAGTTTGGAATAGGCCGCGCCCCCCATATCGATGATGTGTTTCACGTGACAGAGTGTTTCCACGTTGTTCACGATTGTCGGGCTCATGTAGAGACCGAGAATGGCTGGAAAATAGGGAGGCTTGATGCGTGGGTAAGCGCGTTTTCCTTCGAGCGATTCGATCAGACCCGTCTCTTCGCCGCAGATATAAGCACCTGCGCCGCGATGAACGTAGATTTCAAGATCGTAACCCGTGCCTAAAATGTTTTTACCCAGGAAATTCTTCGCGCGGGCTTCTGCCAACGCCTGATTCAACAACTTTGCACCCGCCGGAAACTCGCCCCGGATATAGAGATAAGCGAGCTTCACGTCATTGGCGAAGCAGGAGATGATCATCCCCTCAATCAATTGATGGGGATCTTTATGAATGATCTGGCGATCCTTAAAAGTGCCCGGCTCGGATTCGTCCGCGTTGCAGATCAGGTAGATGGGCTTGCCACTCTTACGATCCACGAAGCTCCACTTCATCCCGGCGGAAAAACCGGCGCCACCACGACCGCGCAGTCCGGATGCTTTGACATCATCACGAATCTGCTCCTGTGCGGACTGCTTCTTGCCGTCTGGCAAATCCTTCGGCTGCAGCGCAATCGCCTTCTTGAGCGATTCGTAGCCGCCATGGCGCAAATAACATTCCAAGTCGGGTGTGTAACCCGGCTGATCAATGTTTTTTAATATGAGCCGATATTGTTCGGGCATCTCGATTTACGATCTGCGATTTACGATTGACGGCTTTGCCGCCTTCTCGAACGCCGCAGACCAGGCGTTTACTTTTTTCCAATCAAAACGCGTGCCGCGCTTGACTCAAAAATCTAATGTTCTACTTTCTGCTCTCTGTCTGCCCGATAGTGTAACGGTAGCACAAGTGACTCTGAATCACTTTGTCATGGTTCAAATCCATGTCGGGCAGCCAACTTCACTTACACTTTCCTACAATTTCATCCGCTTTCCCGTGCGAAACCGCTTCGTAAAAATCTTCGTTGCACATCATCACCGGACCAGTCCCACAACTCGCCAGGCATTCGACAAACTCGACGGAAAACTTCCCATCCTTGCTCGTCTGCACCCCATGCGCTTTCGGATCCAGCGCAAACTTCTCGCAAAAATGTTTGTGCAGCTTGCCCGAACCAGCCAACGCGCAGCTCAAGGTGCGGCACACTTTGATCTGATACTTACCCGCAGGTTCCTGACGGAACATCGGATAAAACGTCACCAACTCGTAAACATTGATCGGCTGCAACTCCAGCTTGTCGGCGATCCATTCCGTTGCTTCTTTCGAGATGTAACCGAAATGTTCCTGGATCGCATGCAGGAACATCAGCGACGCACTCCGTTTTTCCGGGTAATGCGTCACGAGTTCGTTTAACTCGGCTTCGAGTGCTGCTGGAACTGTAAAACTCATTTGGAACAAATGGACTGCTGGAGTAATGAATTGATGGAGTGCTGAGAATACACCACTCCAACTCCCCAATTCTCCAATACTCCGTTAGATTTTCCGTTCATCGATCACACTCTCCCATCACGAAATCGAGTGAACCCAAAATCGCCACGGTATCGCTCATCATATGGCCGGGGAGCAGATGCGGCAGAATGCTTAGATTCACAAACGATGGAGCACGAATCTTCATCCGGTTCGGCGTCCCGCCACCTTTGCTGTTGATATAAAAACCAAGCTCACCCTTCGGATTCTCGTGACCAAAATAAACTTCGCCTTCCGGCGCGTTCACACCCTGGGTAACGAGGATGAATTGATGAATCAATTCTTCCATGCTCGTCAGCACTTTATCTTTGGGCGGCAAAACAACTTTTCCATCCGCGACGTTGACCGGTTCTTTCGACTTGTTATCCGCGCCTCCGGGCATCTTATCCAACGCCTGCAGAATGATCCGCACGCTCTGCCGCATTTCTTCCATGCGAACAAGGTAACGATCATAACAATCACCCACTGAACCAATCGGAATCTCAAAATCGAACTCTTTATAGCAGAGATAAGGCTTCGCTTTGCGCAGATCGAATTCCACGCCACTACCGCGCAGGTTCGGACCGGTCAGACCATAATCAATCGCATCTTCCTTCGAGATGACCCCGACATCCTTCGTGCGATCCACCCAGATTTTATTACGGGTCAATAGCGTTTCCGACTCATCAAAATTCACGACGACTTCTTTGCAGAACTTCCGCACCGCATCACACCAGCCCACAGGAGTGTCGCGTGAGACACCGCCGATACGTGTATAGGTCGTCGTAAACCGCGCCCCTGTGAGCGCTTCAGCCAAATTATAAACTTTCTCCCGTTGCGTGAACGTATGGAGAAACACCGTCAAGGCGCCGACATCCATCGCGTAAGCGCCCAGCCCAAGCAAATGCGAGGAAATCCGTGCCAATTCGCAGCAAATCACACGTATATATTGGCAGCGCGGGGTAAGCGCCTGGTCAATGCCGAGCAATTTTTCAACTGCGAGAACGTAAGCGACGTTGTTTGCCAGCGGCGCCAGATAATCCAGTCGATCCGTGTAAGGAATGAACTGGGTGTAGGTCATGTTCTCGGCGATTTTTTCATCGCCGCGATGCAAATAACCGACTTCAGGCGTGGCTTTCGTCACGATTTCGCCATCCATCTCCAAAACGATGCGCAACACCCCATGCGTCGCCGGATGCGACGGCCCCATGTTCAGCACCATTTTCTCGCCCTGCATGTCTGGCAAATCAGCCGACGAAACGGCTGGATCCACATTGCTCTGCTGCACGGCAACGCGTCCTGCTGGATCTCTAAATTCGATCTCTTGAGTTGCCATTTCTATTTCTTCTCAATCGGCCCAGGCCCATGGGAATGGCCGTGCAAATTCTTGATATCATCGCGACGTTCGACCCGATTGGTCGTCTCCAAAGAATCCGTTTCCGGAATACGGACGCGCGGCTCACGAGCAATCGTATCTTTGCCACCGGCGATGGTGACAAATGGACCACCTTCCAGCGGCGCGGCATTGGTAAAAGCCACATCCGGCATCTCGCTGGGCTTACCGGCCAACGGAAAATCTTTGCGCAAAGGAAAATAGGGATACCCTTCCCACATCAAAATACGGCGCAGATCAGGATGACCGCGAAAACGGATACCCATCATGTCGTAAATCTCGCGCTCATGCCAATCAGCCGTGCGCCAGACTTTGGTCACCGTCGGCAACTCAGCTTTTTCTTCGCCAACATCCGTTTTCAACCGCAGATGCACGCCATCGGTGAAATTGGAAAAGTGATAAACAACCGTCCAGCGCGGATCATCGCCGTAATTATCGACGCTGCAGATGTCCACCAGGTAACTGAAGCCAAGATCGCGCTTTGCAAACTCGCAAACCTCCACGATGCGCTCAGCGTCGGCGAGAATCACGGTGATTTCACCGCGAAATTCGACTGGGACGGAGATCAATTCACCGAATTTCTCCCGCAGCTTATTGGCTTGTTCGAGGGCGCTCACTATTTAGTAACTAACTTTTGGCACGACTTCCAAAATGCATTTTCCCACTTCGTGCTAATTCGTGAAATTGTGTTTAAGAAAAATTTACGTCTTAATAAACTCCGGCTTGGGCGTCCGTGGCTTGGCCGTTTCCGCCACCAGTTCCCGGTGCGGCCTGGCATGCATGATCGGTTCTTTGGCCACTTTGCTTTGCAGACGAATCAGCGCATCCAACAACGCTTCGGGTCTTGGCGGGCAACCTGCCACATAAACATCCACCGGAATGATGTTATCCACCCCTTGAAGCACCGCATAACTGCGATACATCCCACCCGTCGAAGCACATGCCCCCATCGCAATCACCCATTTCGGCTCCGGCATCTGCTCGTAAATTCGACGCACAGCCATGGCCATCTTGTAAGTCACTGTGCCAGCCACAATCATGACATCCGATTGCCGGGGCGAAAAACGCATGACCTCAGAGCCGAATCGCGCAATATCGTAACGACTCGCGCCTGCGGCCATCAATTCGATCGCACAACAGGCCAAACCCATCGGCATTGGCCAGAGCGAATTCTTCCGAAACCAGTTCAATGCAGCGTCAAGGCGAGTGACGACGACGTCACCCTCGACCTTCGAATTGTAGCCGATTTCTGTGTTGGTTCTCATACAGACGAAACTGGTTGCACAGCAACGGATTTACTAAACACGCGACTTTTTGGCTGCGCAAGAACATTGTGATTTTTTTCACAAAGTCGGAAAGCCGGGACTAAACACGGCAACTTAAACTGTTATTCGGGTTAAAAAAGGGGCCTTAGCAAACATTTCTGGTTTTTCAGGGGGTTTGACCCAGGTCAAGATTGGCGCAAAGCCCTGATCAACTGAAATTCCCGTGGGTAACACAGTGTGCGGGCGTCGTTGCCGCAGTTTCCGAGTGGGCAACACACTGTGCGGACGTCGTTTCCGCAGTTTCAAAATGGACAACACACTGTGCGGACGTCGTTTCCGCAGTTTCCGAGTGGACAACACACTGTGCGGTCGTCGTTCCTGGAGTTTTAAAATGGACAACACACTGTGCGGTCGTCGTTCCTGGAGTTTTAAAATGGACAACACACTGTGCGGACGTCGTTCCTGGAGTTTTAAAATGGACAACACAGTGTGCGGACGTCGTTCCTGGAGTTTCAAAGTGGGCAACACACTGTGCGGTCGTCATTCCTGGAGTTTCAAAGTGGGCAACACACTGTGCGGTCGTCATTCCTGGAGTTTCAAAGTGGACAACACACTGTGTTGCCCACGTTCCTGGCGACCTAAAGTGAAAAACCCCTTATTTTTCAACAATTCGCCCGAATGAAGCTTTCTCACCTGTCCGCCAAACACGCGAAATCAATAGTACAGAGATCAAGTGTGAGGCATTACATCCGGATAGCTCGCCCTTCCTAAATCGCCAGGAATTGCGTAGCGAGCGCGATAAACTGTGAACAAATCGATATGAATACTTCGGTGGCTATCGTCTTGATCAATGGCTTTGCTATAAAACAATCCAGCAGGTCAGAAAAAACCTAAAATGGTGTGAAAAATGTCGATGCTGCGTCCGGATTGTTTCCGGCGGTGGACCGTCAGATAGCTGAAAGACCGATCACTATGTGCGGCGGAATTAAAACGTCTTTCCGCGTTCCTCCTGGTCAGGGGGGCATCTGAAATAAATTGAATTTTCGAAAAGTACATAAATCATACAAATAGAATGAAAAAACTCCTGATTGTTGCCGGTGTCCTGTGCGCAGTGGGTGCTGCATTGGGGGTGGATGTCTTTCCGAAATATTCCAAGAGTTCCATAACGGCCCAGATTCCTACGAACACGGTTGGGTACATCAAAGACGCAGCTTTTGAGCTGGGAACAAACGTGGTTTATACGTTGAACGGTCAGATTTTTATCAACAGCGCCAACGGAAACATTCAGACCGTTGCCGAGGGATTCAGTGGGGCCACGGATAAAAGCACACCATGGAAAACTTTAACAGAGCTGTTGGCCGTTTATCAGCAGGGTGTCACCTCGAATAAGGTGGCGGCGCTCTATACGCCCGATTCTCAGGAGTTCCTTGACGAGATTTTCACCGATGCAGAAGTAACCACCAGATTTAAGGAGTTTAGCTCTTCAATTACCAACATGCAGGTGCTGATGGGTTTTGACCTTTCGAATGGCTTTTATGCTATTACCTCCTTCGGATCCACGGGAAATCCGCCGGACAAAATGCCTTTTTTTTTGTCAAAACCAATGGTCAGTATCGTTTGTCCACTTATGACAGTGATGAAACAAACGTCTCGAACATTGGAGTGTTCCTAAACACCCATTCGGTTACCAATCTCCTTCCATGACGAGTGGCAGAACGTTACTTGATGTGAGTATCCAGCTTAGACCATGAGTCCTCGTGGTTTCTTTTTACTGATCCTGACGCTGTTCTCAACCGCTGTCGTTCTCTTCTTCCAGCTTAAAACCGATATTTGGACGAATTGGCTCCGCCAGTGCGTTTCTCGAAATTACTCGAACACAGTGGGAGTGATTACGCATAGCGGAGTGACGGAACGGGATGTCGCACCTCCCGATTCCATTACCGTCAAAATAGGAAAGGAGAAAAGTGTTTATGCGGTTTCAGTTCGGTATCGTTATGAAGTTGGCGGCAGGGTGTTCGAGGGGGAACGCTTTCGTTACAACAGCTTCCCATCATCGGCAGCGGATGCCGTGTGGGCGAAGTCAGTAGTCGCGGATTATCCGATAGACTCGGAAGTGCAGGTTTATTACAACCCGGCAAATGCTGCTGATTCGGTAATCTCGCCTGGTTTAGCGGGGCGAGATGTGGTGCTGCTGATGTTTATGATTCCCTTCAACTGCATGATGTTTGGCCTATGGGTGATGTCTGTATCCTGGTTGCGACGAAACTTATTCAGTCCTGTAGCCGGCGGGGTCAAGGTGCGGCGCGAAGGTCAGGTGGTGAATGTTTGGCTTCCTCGGTTTATGCCGTCCCTGATCGTTCTGGGATTCGTTGGTCTTTCTTCTTTCCTATCGGTCTTTGCCCTGGGAACAAATCCCTCATTTTTGACTGCCCTGGTCGTGTGTGGTGCGATTTTCATTTCAGCCATTGCTCTTTACGCGTGGCTTTGGCGTAAAATTCATTTCGAGGACCAATATTTGATGATAGACCACGGGGCTCGGCGGATAAGATTACCGAAAGCTTTTGGTCGAAAAGAACGCCTGACGCTTCCCTTTGAAGATGTTGTGGATATTACGACAGAAGCGATTGCGCGTCGCAATCGAGGGAACATCACTTATACGTTTGCGCCGACATTGCACGCGAGAAATGTGCCAGGAGGACCATTTAAACTTGCGAATTGGCGTGAACGAAAGAGAGCTAACTCGTTCACCCGCTGGTTGGGTGAACAGCTTGGACTGAATTCGTCGGGTGATTCTGGATCGCCCGAAAGGGACATCTGAGATCGTTGGGAAAGCGCTCCGTCTCCCAGTCAACGATTCCGACGAGTCTTGATGCGATGTCGCGTGGATCGGTCACCTGCAGCACCGATGGACTTCCTATACGGGCACGGGGCGCAACATCTTTGGATCGAACGTTCTCTTTGGACACGGACGCCCTGGAGCCATCAAGTATGTGGATGCTGAATATCTGATGAGTTTTTCGCACCTCTGGGGGATTCCGAGAAAAAAGCATTTTACGAACTTTTTGTCTCGAATGACCAGAAGTCCATAGAGACAAAGGTGAATTTTTGAAGAACTCATTGAACGACGCTCTGAATGAGCGATGGGGCTGCCCGGCAACGCGCAGGGGTCTCCGCTGTGAACAACGGCGGCGAAAACGGGCCCCTCGGATTAGGCGTTTGTTAGCGCAGATTAGCGGTTTAGTGATTTTTGAACTACCGGATTACTTCTTTGAACCAGCTTTGCGGGCTCGCGCTATTGTCGATTCATACTCCGGGCGCTTTTGCCATTCAGGGAAGTAACGTTGATACTCGGGCAGTTCTGTCCAGAAGCGCGGTTCAGGGTCGGCGGGAATCACTTTGCCTTCCGGATAATCTTTTCCGGCCACGCTCGCTTCGACCGATTCATTCCACGCGAGCAATGCTTCGTGCAATCGCTTTGCAATTTTCGGTTGTTCGCTGGAAATATCCCGCGTCTCTTTCGGATCGGCTTGCAGGTCGAATAGTTGGAACTTTCCTTTCGCAGATTTTTCGATCAACAGCTTGTAATTATTATCGACAAGCGCTGCGCCGCCTTGAAAGCGGAAAGGAATCGGCTTGCTCCGTTTCTCAACCGCTGTCGCAAACAATGGTCGCAGACTTTCACCATCCACCGGCTGCACCATGGCCTCTTGCGGAAGCTTCGCGACATCCGCAACGGTCGGAAAAATATCCATCGTGCTGGCTGGGTAAAGAGTCGTTCGCGGCGACTTGATTGCCGCAGGCCATTCAATGATGCCGGGGACGCGAAGTCCGCCTTCAAACAGCGAACCTTTAAATCCTCGCAAGCCATTCACAGTATCAGGCTTGATGCTGCCGAGACCTCCGTTGTCGCTGCAAAACATCAGCAATGTGTTGTCGGCCAACGCGAGTTCGCGCAATCGCTTCCGCAACGTGCCGATGCTCCGATCCATTGCCACCAATTCGCCATAGTGATCTTGCGACTCCTCGGACAGCGCGGAGAAAGCAGCTTTGTCCTGGTCAGAAGCCCGGAAGGGTGAGTGCGGTGTTCCATACCAGATGACGGCGAACATCGGCTTGTCACTGCGATGATGGCGTTCGATGAACTTCAACGTTTCGCCGACGGCGATTTCCGAGGAGTCGCCTTTGAACTCTTCAATTTTTCCCTGGCGGCTCAAGAGCGGATTCAAATCGTAAAAATTCGATGTCGAGACCCATTCATCAAAACCGAACGCGCCGGGATGGCGTTCATCGGAAGAGAGAATCGGCGCACCGGGTCCGCGTAATCCGTTGAGGTGCCATTTCCCAAAATGGCCGGTCACATAGCCCGCTTTGCGGAGTGCCTGGGCGATGGTCCTCTCCTGGAGTCGCAACGCGTAACCGTGACTGAGAACCCCGGTGCGATCATTGGAACGTCCCGTCAACACACTGGCGCGAGTCGGCGAGCAGACAGGCGCCCCGGCATAAAAGCGATCGAGACGAAGTCCGTTCGCGGCCATCGCATCGAGGTTCGGCGTCTTGAGGACGGGATGATTGTAATAACCTGTTTGGCCCCATCCCATGTCATCGGCCATGACCAGGATGATGTTGGGGCGATCGGCGGCTTGCGTTATCAAAGCAACGAAGCAGGCAACGATGATCGAAAGGGCAGTCTTCATTTCAGCGATGATTGGGAGACGGTTTTACAAAAACTACTCGACAATGACAGGAGCCCAGAGTCCCTCCTTCAGTTCCGGTGTTTTTCCCGAAGATGGAAAAGAGTTTTTAACCGCCACACGCAGTTGCCTGGAGAGTTCGTCCATCGTCGAGGTATGAGCGGCTTTGTTGGCGAGATTGGTTAGTTCCTTCGGATCCGCATCGTGATCGTACAACTCGCGGCCTTGATTGCCTTCATCCCACTCGGTGTAGCGCCAGCGCGCGGTGCGGAGGCTGTAACCGGAGAATCGATCGGGGCGAGTGCCTTCAGAAGCAATGACTGCCGATCGTTTGCCGCCCTGGTTGCGCACCACCTGGGTGAGCGCCCATCCGCGGCCTTTCACGGAAGGATCCTTGAGTATGGGGACGAGGCTTTGGCCTTGGAGGTTCGACGGCGCTTTTACTCCACAGAGTTCCGTCAACGTGGGATACAAATCAATCAGACCCACCGGGGACGATGCCACTCCGCCTTTGGCAGTGACGCCGGGCGCGACAATGAACAGCGGCACACGCGCGCTTTCTTCGAAGAGGCTTTGTTTTTTCCACAAATTGTGTTCGCCCATGTGATAGCCATGGTCGCTGGTGAAAACGATGATCGTATTTTCCGACAGGCCGAGTCGGTCAAGGGCATCCACCACGCGACCAACCTGCGCGTCCATAAAACTGATGCTGGCATAATACGCCTGCATGGCTTTGCGCCGAATATCATCGGGAAGATTCACTTCTTCCTTTCTTCGGCTGGCAAAGGCGGCTGGCGGGATGTCTGCCTCATCCTCTTTTCGACTTCGCACGACTGGCATCTCCGCCTCGGGATACCAATCGAAATAGGGCGTTTGGGGGGCGGTGTAAGGGGTGTGCGGGCGGAAGAATCCGACCGCCAAAAAGAATGGCCGGTCCTTCTGCCGGGCGCACCGCTCCAGCACCCATTCGGCTTCGGTGGCAAGTATGCCGTCGGTGTGATGCAGATCACTTTTGGGTGAAGCATACCAGCTCAGTGCGCTGCCAAGATTGCCGGGAACCAGGGTGAACATGTGCGGTTGTTCCTCAAGGCGATCGACACCGGCTGGATTCAGTTCGAGTTCCCAGGAAGCTGGGTCGTCGTTGCCGTCTGTGCCGATGGAGCCCGGCACCCCGTAGTGGTAAAGTTTGCCCAACCGGGCGGCGAAATATCCCGCATGCCGAAAAGATTGCGAGAGGCTGACCTGGGAAGGAACGGTCTGACGAAAAATCTGCGCGTTGCCGAGGATCCCGGAGCTATTGGGGTAGAGACCGGTGAGCATGGAGTTTCGACTTGGTCCGCACAGCGGGAAGTTGCAATAAGCGCGGTCGAAGCGCACGCCTCTCCCGGCGAGTTTGTCGAGGTTTGGCGTCTTCGCTCGTGGATCACCATAACAGCCGAGGAAATTGTTCAAGTCATCGGAGATGATAAAGAGAACGTTTTGTTTCTGCGGAGCGGCAGCCTGCGCCAGACTGGACATCGCGGCTAACACCAGGGAACCAAAAGAGACAACAACAAAGCGGAGGATGAATTTCGTCATAGATTAAAAAGCGCGATGGATTTGTTCATTTAATGAGCGTCAGTGTCACGCGACGCAGGTCCATAACAGATTCTCCCGGAATCTCCAACGCGCGAAGCATCAGCGGGGCCTGCCCTTTGGTCAGCGCGATTTCGCCCAGTTTCAAGGTGCGGAACTCTTTCATTTGCGACTCACCAGGTGGGCGGGGAATCGTATCCTGATTCGTGTAAAGTGGGGGATCCCAACCGGGCGCCACTCTGCCAGCGAGGCGACTCTCTTTGAAACTCAGTTCGATGATCGATCCAGCATCCGCCAACGGGCAGGTGTAATCCACAGTCACCTCGTAGCGGCCAGTCGTCGCGACATCCAGAAGCCAGGCCACGCTGTCGCCTTTGCTTGTCCAGTTTACAAAATAGGAGCAATTTGGCGCGCCGCTGCTTCGTTTCACATTACCGCCCGGTTCACCATCGCGCGCCGGGAGCATGGTGATTGGAAATTCCGGGTACCCGGCTGAGATGGGACGCGGATCGACTGCATTTTTGCCTCTGGCCTTCATGATAGAACCGTCTGGGCTGCCAAACATCTCCCGCCGCCACGCCTTCACTGCGGCGCTCAAACTCGCGGCAATGTCGGGCTCCTTATCCGTCACCGGGGTTGCCTGGCCCGGATCAGCGACCATATCATAAAGCTGGCCAGCGGAATCCAATCGGTGCCGTTGCGTGCGCACGCTGATGTTATTACCCCACGTGGAGAAAATCATTCGATCAGGCCAGTCACCGCGTCGTTTCAAGAGCAGGGGGCTGAGATCCCGGCCATCAAGCGGTTTGTCGCCGACACGCCGAATGCCCGTCAACTTCGTCAGCGTTGGCAGCAGATCAATCGCGCCAGTGATCTGGGTAACGGTGTGGCCTTTAGGCAGTTTCGCCGGCCAGCGAATGAAGAATGGGGAACGGATGCCGCCTTCGTCAGTCTGGCCTTTCTTGCCTTTCATGCCGCCGTTCCAACGAAAGCTGTTCGGGCCATTATCGGAAAAATAAATGACGATGGTATTCTTCGTCAGCTTCAACTCCTGGAGCTTGTTGAGGACACGGCCCACGTTCCAGTCCTGGTTCTCCATCATTGCGAGAGCGCAACGAGTTTCATCAGGCGCCTCCTTGCCGGGATCGGTGGCGTGCTGGGTAATGGACTTGTTCTTGAACCGTTGCCAATCCTTTTCCGGCGCGGCCCACGGCGAGTGCGGTGTAGTGAACGGCACGTAACAGAGAAAGGGGCGCGTTTTGTTTTGCTCAATGAATCGCAGTGCGCGATCCGTGCAGACATCAACGATGTAACCTTCGGTGCGGACCATGCGCCCGTTGTCCTCGAGAGGCGCATCGAAGTATTCACCCCAGTGACCTGAGGTGTGGCCGAAGTATTCGTCAAAACCCCGCGCCATCGGATGATATGGCCACTGGCTTCCATTGTGCCATTTACCAAAAGCGCCAGTGGCATAGCCTGCGGCCTTGAACGCATCAGCGACGGTCTTCTCATCCAGGTCCAGCCGTTCTTGTCCGGTGGAAACGCCACGCACACCGCCGCGTGGATGGTAACGTCCCGTGAGGAACTCCGCGCGCGTCGGCGAACAGACCGGGGAAACGTAAAATCGATCGAGCGTCACCCCAGCTTTGGCGATGGAATCAATGTTGGGCGTGGCAACCTGCCTGTTGCCATTGACGCTGTAATCACCCCAACCAGCATCGTCGGCGAGGAAGATCACGACATTCGGCGGCGTAGCCCCGGAGATAGTTGTTACAAACAGGATCCAGACCAATAGTGAACAAGCGGGGAAGATATTTCTCATGCTTTATGTAACGCCGATGCCGCTGGATGCAGGTGGGCGAGTGAATGTTAAGAGTATCTGTGGTTTAGAAAAGTTACACTCAAGGTATCCAGTCAGCCGAACTGTTTACCCAAACACACGAAAACATCAGGGCAAACCAAACCTTTTCCGCCGCGGATTTCACCCGTTGAAATGTTCATCTTACTTTTGTTTTAAGCTTCTCAACCCGCGCCTGTGAATTGTAATCAGGCACGCCGCCCATTTTTTCGTAAACACCGCGTTTGATGAGGACATTGCCTTCGGGCCAGTGGACTTGCAGGTTGCCGCGCGCGATCTGGGAGAGAAACACGCGACCTTCGAGGCGGCCCATTTCGTTGACGAGTGCAATGGGATCGTTCTGCTGGACGCCGAGGCGGGTGGCATCCTCTACGCTCATAAAAATCGCATCGCGCGGCGCGCCAGTGAGTGGATCCACCTCGTCGTAGATGAGGGTGTTGAACTGCTTGCCGCGGCGGGTGCTGATTTCAAATACACCTGATGCGCGAGCGAGATCGGGTAGCGGCACCGGGCGAAAATGGGCTTTGCCATCCTCGGTTGGAAACTTCCATCCGGCGCACAGGTGCGCCCCTCCGTATTGAACTGCATCACCCGTTTTTTCAAGGTGCTGAATGCCGTTATAGAATGGAACGATTTCGGCGATCTCTTCGCGCATTCGCCAACCGTTTTCGCAACGGAGCAAATGCGCTTTCTCGGGGTGCACGGTGGCAGCGATGTCGCGCAGGATTTTCCACTCTGCTTTGGCTTCGCCCACTTGCCGCGGAATCTCCGGGCTGAACGCAATGCGACGTTCGGTGGTTGTTTCAATGCCGCCATCGTCTTGTTCGTAGCGGGTTTTGGCGGGAAGCAAAATGACTTCCTCTTTCGCCGCGATAAACATTTGGTCGGTCAGAATGATGTCTTGATGAACGCGCATGGGCAGGTTTGCCATCGCTTTGGCGACGTAATCGGGATCGGGCAAGGTGCGAAGGAAATTGCCGCCCAGGCAGTAGAGGAGATCGAGATCGCCCCGGGCGCTCGCATCCACCATTTCGGTGGTCGGCATGCCGGGCCAGTCTGGAATTGGAAAACCATATTGAGTCGAAAGCGCCTCCGCGTTTGCGGCATTGATCGGTTTGACGCCTGGAAAAGTCGTGGCGTAAGCGCCCATTTCGGCGCCGCCCTGCACGCTGGAATGTCCGCGAATCGGCATCAAACCGCATTTATCGCGGCCGACATATCCCTTCATTAATCCGAGATTCAACACCATGGAAACGGCATCGCCACCGTAGGAGTGCTGGGTGATGCCCATGCTCCAGATGAGCACGGCATTTTTGGCATCGCGGATCAGTTCGGCAAATTCCTGCATGGAACTACGCGGCAATCCGGATTGTTTTTCCAATGTGGCCCAGTCGAGACAAGCGGCTGCTGTCTTCAACTCTTCCAATCCTTCCGTCCAGGGTTGAGTAAACGTTTTGTCCTCCCATCCATTCTCCAAAAGAATCTTTATCACCCCGTAGATGAAGGCGATGTCGCCGCCTTGCGAGACCGGGAACCAGTAATCCATGATATCGGTGCCGAACATCGCGCTACCAGCCGTGGAAGGAACCCAATAGCGTTCCATGCCCGGTTCGCGATATGGATTCACCATGACCACTTTGGTCCCGAGCTTTTTGGCTTCGTGAAAATACTTTGTTGTAACCGGTTGATCATTTGCGGGATTCGCGCCGAACAAAATGATCAGGTCGGTCCCGTACCAATCTTTGTAGGAGCAGGTGGAAGCGGCGACGCCGACTGCATGTTTCATCGCACCCGTGCTGGGTGAATGGCAGAGGCGAGCCGCGTTATCTACGTTGTTTGTGCCAAGGAAGCGCGCAGCTTTTTGCGCCATGTAATAAACTTCATTGGTCACTCCACGCGAAGTAACGAACAATGCCCAGCGTTTGGGATCAGTGGCTTTGATTTTTTTCGCAATACGAGAGTTGGCTTCTTCCCAGGAAATGCGGCGAAAACCTTTTTCGTTTTTCTCGCGCAACATCGGGTAAGGCAGACGGCCGAGTTCGCGCAGTTGAGCGTTATCGAGTGCCTGCAGTTTGGAGATATCCGCGAGTAAAGAAACGTCCAGTTCGGAAACGGTGTTGAGTCGAAGCAGGTTCAACCGGGTCATGCAAAGGTGCGTCCCTTTGATGGTCCAATCATGCAACCCCGCCACACCAAGCGCGCAGCCATCGCACACACCACGTGTGATGACTTTCCAGGCATAAGGAAGATTGTCCCGATTTTTCCAAATGATCTTCACCATGTCCCGAAAGTGTTTCGGCTTGGTCTGACCGAGCCCGAACGGGACAGCGGATTTTAACTTGTCAGAGAAACTTTTTTTGATCCGATGATTGGACATGGCGTGGAAAACTGCGACTACACTCCTATGGGATGCCAGGCCGTTTTATACTCCACAGTGTCGAGAATCCAGTAGGGATCCTCTGCTTTTTCACTGAGCCATTCTTTGGCGTTTAGATTTCGTGCTGCGTAGCGTTTTAGATTGAAAGCAGAGCCGGCTTGAAGTTCTGCACCGATCTCGGAAACACCTGTTCCATCCACAATCGCATTAATATCCATGTGGCTTGCGAGATGGGTGAGTAATTCAGAACGTTTGCCGCTCAAAACATTGATCACTCCGCCCGGCAAATCGCTCGTGGCGAGAATTTCAGAAAAGGTCAGCGCGGGGAGCGGGTATTTATCGGACGAAATCACAATGGCGGAATTGCCGCTCAAAACGACGGGTGCCACCAGCGAGACAAGAGCGATTAGGCTTGGTTCATCTGGCGCCAGCACGGCCACGACACCCATCGGCTCGGGAGTGGTGAAATTAAAGTGAGAAGAAGCGACCGGATTCACGCTGCCGAAGATTGGCTGATATTTATCGGTCCATCCCGCGTAATGAACGAGGCGATCGATTGAAGCTGTGACTTCTGCCTGGGCCTGGTTGCGTTTGGCACCGGTGGATCGTTCGATCTCCGCTACCAATTCTGCGGACCGGCTTTCCAACATTTCCGCGGCGCGATACAGAATTTGTCCACGGAGATAAGCTGTTTTCTTCGCCCACCCATCGAAAGCATTGCGAGCGGCCACAGTGGCGTCGCGGAGATCTTTGCGGGATGCCCAGGAGACGTTATCGAGCGGTTCCCCTTTTGCGGAGTTCGTCGGCAGGACCCGACCGCTTTCGCTCCGCACAAAACTGCCGCCGATGTAGAGCTTGTAAGTTTTTTTTACGCCGAGACGATTCATAAGAAAGCGGAGTTCGATAATTCCGCTGTTGGTGCGGAATATAGGAGCTGGATGTTTAGAGAACAACGGAATTTCCAAGGCCTCATGGAGAGGAAGCATTGGAAGGAATCTAAACACAATGGCCGCTCGCAAGACTGCCAGCGAGACGCTGCCAGCACATGGGTCCCTATCGAATTTCTGCAATCGCCTGGCGGCAATACCATTTCACGGCATTGGACATGACTGGCTGCAGATGTTCGAGTTCCTCGGAGGAACACCACCGGATGTCGTGATGCTCTTCAACAGCGCATTGGGCTGCGCTGGAATTCTTCGGGCGCGCCCAGTAAATCATGCCGATATGTTCGTGGGTGTCGCTGATACGATGTATATCGAGAAAACGCGGAGCGATCAAAGCGCGCGTGCCTGTCTCGGTGGTTGGCGGGCGTTCGCCAATCAGCTCGACTTCAAAACCACATTCTTCGCGGGCTTCACGCAGCGCCGCCATCTCGGGATCTTCATCTAATTCGATGTGTCCACCAAGTGGCAGCCATTTATCGAGTTTGCGATGGTGAATCAGAAGAATCTTGCCGCCATGAACGACAAAGATGGCGACGGTGAAATCTATTTTCTCATGAATATGGGGCATGTTTTTAATGGGAATTTAACCACGGATGAACACGGATCGATACGGATTCGGAAAAGCACTTTTTCATCCGTGCCGATCTGTGGATAATTTCCAATCCCGCTCGAGCATTGCGTAAACCACGTGGTCAACGAAATGGCCATAAAGCCGTTCGGCATCGCGGAGTACGCCTTCCGATTTGAATCCCAGCCGTTCAGGAATCGCACGGCTTTTCACATTGTTCGTGGCACAACGGATCTCGACCCTGTTCATCTTCAGTTCAGTAAAAGCGTAATCAATTAGAGCCCGGCAGCTTCTTGTCATGATCCCTTTCCCTTGCAGATCCGCGCGGAGCCAGTAGCCCATTGCGGTTGAGCGATTCGCAAAGTCGAAACGATGAAAGCTGATCAATCCGGCAAGGTTTCCTTCAAACCAGATGCAGCAATGCAGGGCTTCCTTCTTTTCACCCTGCTCCCGGCAACTCTCAACGAACTTCAAAGTATCGCCGGCCGCTTTTGTCATATCGAGCCAGGGCAACCATTCTCGAAGGTAAGCGCGATTCGAATCGGTTAACGCAAATTGTTGTTCGGCATCCGTGCTTTGCACTGCCTTGAGCAGGAGATCGGGAGCAACCTGGAGTGAAAACGTGTTCAAACCGTTCTTTCCCGTAGGATGTTCAAGGCGGCGAGAGCGGCTTCGCTTTCCGCAGCTTTCTTGCTCTTGCCGGAGCCGCGGCCGAGTTCGACGCCGCAGTGAAGGACGACACATTCGAACACCCGATCATGATCCGGACCACTGGAGGAGATCATTTCATACTCCGGCGCTTCCGGTGAATTGGACTGGAGCAATTCCTGCAATTCGCCCTTGGGATTGTCGAGATTGGGGATATCGCTGACCTCACCAAAGCTCCCCTGGAAGGCGCGCAAGATAAATTCGCTTGCGGCATCAAACCCGCCATCGAGAAAGATCGCGCCGATAACAGCTTCAAAGGCATCGGCCAAAGCAGACTCGCGCGCACGGCCCCCGCTGCTTTCTTCTCCACGACTGAGAATCAGAAATTCACCGAGATCAATGGCGCGCCCTTGTTCAGCGAGCGCTTTGCCGTTCACCATTTGAGCGCGTGCCTTGGTGAGCGGGCCCTCGTTGAAATCCGGGAATTTCAAATACAACTCGCGCGTCAGGACCAGGCCAAGAACGGAGTCGCCGAGGAATTCCAGGCGTTGATTGTGTTCGATACTGGGCCCCTGTTCGTGTGCGACCGATGGATGCGTGATGGCAAGGCGCAACAGGTCAATGTTATGGAACTTGTAACCCAACCGGGTTTGCAATGTTTGAAGATCAGCCACAGGACTTTTTAAATTTTCGCAGGTTCAACCGATTTTTCCGCCGAGGGAACTTCTGAAGTGGGCGATTCATCCGGCGACGGTACGCTTTCGGGAGCAGAACCTTCCGGATCTGCGTTTTCCTCCGGGGCGATTCCCACGACATTAGCTGCTTCTTTCGGGGGAGGATTCAATCCGTATTCCAGAAGATTGGAAACATCCCTTTGCACTTCTTCGAGTTGATTCAACTGAAGATCCGGGTCGGCGATCGTGAAGAGATCGCCGCTCTTCGGATGTTCGTAAATGAAGATGCGTCGCCCATCGCGCTTGATCTGCTCTTTAACTTTGAGCAGGCGTTTGCGTTCCAGCATGACGGCGAGAATGAAACAGGCGGCGGCATGTGAAGGATCATTCTGCTCGATCAGCTTGCGCAGCAATGTTTCGGCGCTCTCTTTCTGGATCGCTTCTGGCGGGGCTGCGGGCGGAACTTCATAAACACCTTGCCAGCGGGAAATCAGGTTGATCTCAGGGGTGACCGTTTCAGCAAATCTGGTTTTCCAACAGGGTTCACAGACATCGAGGCGCTTCAGTTCGTGTTTCTCATCGAAAAGGAGCGTAAAATAAGGCTGTTTGTCCGCGAACTTTTGTTCGCAGGTCTGGCACCCGTGAGCGCGTGACTGAATGTTCCAATCGTTCATGCCGTCTGTTCAGAGTCGCAATCGTAATTCGAAAACAAGAACCAGATTAAGATTACGACGGAAAAGAGTAGGAACAGCCATTCTGCGAAAACAAGTTCAAGTTTTGACAAAAAATGAAACAACACCTTAGCTGGTCACACATGAAGCCGTCTCGCCTATTCTTGTTCGCCACACTTTTCCTCTTCCTGGCACAGCCGTTGTTTGCGGCTGAGTTGCCGAAAGTAGGCCTGCGCGTCGCCTACCCGGAGGTGAAACTTAAACGCCCCCTCTGGCTTTGTGAAGCCCCGGACAAAACCAAAAGAATCTTCGTCGCGCAACAGGATGGCAAGGTGCTCATTCTGCCTGCCGATCGAACCGGGACGAACACCATAACCTTTCTCGATCTGACCGATCGTAAACCCTGGGAAAAAAATGAAGAGGGGCTGCTCGGCTTTGCGTTTCACCCGAAGTTCGCGAAGAACGGAAAGTTTTACCTCTATTACTCACAACAAAAACCGCAGCGCAGCGTGGTGAGTGAATTTCGTGTGTCGAAAGGAAATCCCAACGAAGCCGATAAAGCCAGTGAACGGATCGTGATGGAAATACCGCAGCCGGACTGGAATCACAACGGCGGGCAGATCAGTTTCGGTCCGGATGGCTACCTCTACATCGCGCTCGGCGATGGTGGTGGGCATAATGATAAATATGGGAACAGCCAGAAGACCGACACCCTGCTGGCGAAAATGTTGCGTATTGATGTGGATTCCCGGACCGACGATCTGCAATACGGCATTCCGCGGAGCAACCCCTTTGTTAAGGATAAAGCATTTCGTCCTGAGACCTGGGCGTGGGGATTGCGCAATCCATGGCGCTTCAGCTTCGATAAGAAAACGGGTGAACTTTATTGCGCTGATGTCGGGCAGAACAAATGGGAGGAGATCAATATTATCAAGAAAGGTGGGAATTACGGATGGAACTTCCGCGAAGGGTTTGAAGAATTTGGGACCAACGCACCGCCTGCGAACGCAAAGTTCCTCGATCCAATTCTCGAATACCCGCACTTCGCGACGCAGACCACCAATCATACGGTTGGCCTGAGTGTGACGGGAGGATATGTCTATCGTGGGAAGAAGATTCCTGAATTGCGCGGCGTTTATCTTTATGCCGATTTCGTGATGGGAACCATTTGGGGGTTGCGCTACGAGAAAGGCGAAGTCACCACCCATGGAGTGCTTGTTCCCATGCAGAAAGGATTGAATCCGCCCCGTCAGATTGCCAGCTTCGGTGAAGACAATTCCGGTGAAGTTTACGTCCTGGCCTACGACCACCGCATCTACGAATTCGAATCGCTGCAAAAGGTTTCCGCCAAATAGTTGCCGCGCTCCGCCTGCCTTCTCACCTACTTTCAATCACCCCCTCCCTTCTCTCCGGGCGCATTTCGATACTGCGACGGATCCCCCGAGCGGGTGTAAAAGGGCTGAGTTATCACAAGCGAAGCAGCGTGTCGATTTGCTACGTTTGAGACCCGAAGAGAAAATTGGCCCTTTTCCAGCCGAATATCCCACCAAAATACTCAAAAGTAGAGAAAATGGGCTGTTTATCCATTTTTTCGTTCTGTTTTAGAACCCTGGTTGGCCAACTTGCCGTCAAAACAGAACAAAAAAGTAGCAGGGTTGGCCAACCAGGTATCCAAAACAGAACGAAAAAGTAGGTGGGTTGGCCAACCAGGTGTCCAAAACGGAACAAAAAAGTAGCAGGGTTGGCCAACCAGGTGTCCAAAACAGAACGAAAAAGTAGGTGGGTTGGCCAACCAGGTGTCTAAAACGGAACGAAAAAGTAGGTGGGTTGGCCAACGAGGTGTCTAAAACAGGACGAAAAAGTAGCGTGGTTGGCCCCTTCCCTCGCAGCATTAAAAGTGGGTGAGATTGACTAGGAAACGGAGCGGTTGCGCCGCGCTCCGTCTGCCACCACCCACTTTTATTCGCACCCCTCCCTGCCCTCCCTGACTTTAGGGTCTTTGCCTGTTGACACACTATACATTTTTTGTTTAGTAATAGTGCATTCCCTGTAGTTCTGTGTCCGAACGTCCTTGTCCCTTAACCTTATTAAACCTATGAAGTATACTAAAACTAAACTCTTGGCATTGCTGGTGACGACTGTCGCCGCAACGAGTCTGCAAGCGCAGACCACGCCTGCACCACAACCCAACATCTGTAACCGTGCCTGTTGGAGCGCCCGCTCTTCAAGCTGCAGCACATCGCTCGGCTCCCTGACCCGCGCCATCATCCATCACACCGCTGGACCCAGCGATTACACGACCAATTACGAGACTGGAAAGTCCAGAATGCGTTCCAATCAGAACTATCACATGGATAGCAACGGTTGGTGCGATATCGGTTATCACTTTTTGGTGAACGCAGCCGGCCATATCTACGAAGGCCGTGTCGGTTCAATCGGTTCAAGCGGCGGTTGGAAAAAGGGTGCCCATGATGGTTGCAATTCCAACAGCATGGGCTTCACTGCGCTGGGTTACTTCCACACTCCTTACAATCATGCCTTTACGCAAGCGTTGCAGGATGGTCTCGCGGCTGTAATTGCCTGGAGAATGCCAAGCGGTTGGGCTGCGCATGGCAGCGGCACCTATTGCGGAAATTCTGTCGGCACCCTGGATGGCCATTACAAGGTTAAAGCCACGGCCTGCCCTGGAACGAACATTATCAATGGACTCGGAAATCTTCGTAACAATGTTGCGAACCGCAGAACATCCGAAGTCAATAATGCGGCTGTTGTTTCCATGAGTTTCCCAAGCTCCGTAGTCAAGGGGTCAAGCTTCTCCGCAACGGTAACCATGAACAATAACGGCACTACCCATTGGGTCGTTGACAATGGCTACAGGCTCGGTTCGCAGAACCCACAAGACAACACTCGCTGGGGACTTAGCCGTGTTAACGTGGTTGGGACGGTCAGCCCAGGTTATAATTCAGCCTTCACCTTTAATTGCACCGCGCCAACCACCGCTGGCACCTATCCGTTTGACTGGAAGATGGTGCGGGATGGCGTCCAATGGTTTGGCGCCACCGCAGTCGGAACGATTATCGTGGAAGAGCCAAGTAACGCCGTCATCGTTGATAACCAGGCCGCGACTTATGTTGGATCCTGGGCAACTGCCAGCTCAGCCACCGATAAGTACGGCGCTGATTATCGCTATCGCTCCACCGCAGCGGTAAGCGAGCCTGCTATCTTCACCGCCAACCTCACTTCTGGCAGTCGCAATGTATATGCCTGGTGGACGCAAGGTTCAAACCGCTCCGCAACGGCTCCTTACATTGTCTATCACTCGGGTGGAACCACCACCGTCCAAAAGAATCAGCAGGTCAACGGCGGTTCCTGGCAATTGCTGGGTAACTGGACCTTCAATTCTGGTAACAACGATGTCAGGCTCTCCTGCTGGACGACCACCGGCTATGTTGTCATAGCTGACGCCGTCAAATGGGGTGACTAAACCGTTTTTAAATTAATCCGAAAGCCGGAAGAGTTTTCTCTTCCGGCTTTTTTGTTTGGTGCGATGGACATAATGCGGTAAAAAATAGGCATCCCATTGCTCATTTTGCGCCATGCCCAAGACTTTGCCCGAAATTGCCCAGTTGCCGATCTCTACCATTACGACGCTGGAGTGGGACGTTATTGTCGTGGGAGCAGGGCCTGCGGGTGGAGCCGCTGCGGCATCGCTTGCTTCCAAAGGTGTCAGGGTGCTGTTGGTTGATCGCAGTAAATTTCCGCGGGAGAAAGTTTGTGGAGACGCTCTTGTTCCAGAGGCTATGGATGCTTTGGAACGGATCGGCCTCAAAGAGACAGTGTGCGCTCACTCCATCACGTTGCCCGGCTATACCCTCGTGAGTCCATCTGGGGCGGCGGTGAATTTAAACAGTCCTGTGACCCTCCTGCAACGGAGAGCGCTGGACACCCTGATTTCTGCCAGGGCCATTGCCAATGGAGCTGTCTTCGCCCAGGGAAAATTCCAGAATGCCGAAGCTCGGCTCGACGGTGATGTGGATTGCACGCTCAGTGACATGCGGTTCCGTTGCCGGATTTTGATTGTTGCCCCTGGAGCGGACCTAAGCTCTTTAAGATCTTTGGGATTCTCAATCCAGTTCAACAAACCCGAAGGAGTGGCAATCCGGCGTTACTACCGCAGTTCCGGCGGGCCGGAACGCCCCTACTTTTTTTTAAAAGAAGCTTTTCTGCCTGGCTACGCATGGATTTTTCCGTTGGGGGACGATTACTACAACGTGGGATGCGGCACGTTCCTTACCCAATCAAAGAAGATGAACGCTTCTCTGATGAATGCCTTCGAGCAGTTCCTGGAAGACGATCCGGTGGCCCGGAAACTTGTTCTGCAATCGTCGGAAGCAACCCCTCTGCGCGGAGCTTCGTTGCGTTGCGGAATGCCGACCATTGAACATGCGCTGCAAGGAAGAATAATGCTGGCGGGAGAGGCGATAGGAACAACCATTACAGGGTGGGGTGAAGGGGTGAGCAAAGCCATGGAAACAGGACTGCTTGCTGCAGAGGTCGCCCAATCAGCCCTGGCAGGAAACGATTTCGGCAAACTCGCGGATTATCCAAAAAGATTGGCAAAAGAGATAAAGCCGGAAATCGACCGCCATTCGAGAGTAACCTCTTTTTTCAACCGCCGTTGGACGGCAAACCTCCTGGTGAATGCAGCCAGGGCCATCCCAGGGAATTGGCTGTAGCCTTTAATCCGGGCGGTTCAATTCCCCATAGGCAGTGCCCGTGACGGGAGCGCCATTGAAGGTTCCTGCTGCTTTCATGCTCCCTTCCCAGAGCACCTGGGGCTCGACGAATTGCAGATCGTTTTCGGAGGTAAGCGTCAACACGGTATTTTTTAGGCTGGGAATCTTTAGTTCAACTACTTTTTGCCACTTTCCACCTGAGGCATCTTCATAATATTCCCTGGTTACCAGTTCGCTGGGAAGTTTGTGAAACTGATTGTTATTGGCATCGATGTAGCCGCAATGGGAGCCAATCAATTCCTTATCCTTGTAGATGTTGAACAGCATCAGGTCCACGCCGTTATCCAAATTCACGCCAAACCATTTCCACTGGCTAAAATCTTTTTCCCAATCCCATTTGCCCCATTGATGGTTCAACCATCCGGTACCGGTGACGTTCACCGGATTGTTTCCTGTGCTGAGCGATCCGCTGATAGTTAGATCTGTCAAAGAGTAAGTATGAGAAACGCCATTCTTGCCCATCGCAATAAACCCTTCTCCGCCAGTGAGGAACGGATTTTTGTTTGCTTTAATCGTGAGCGCCACGGTCATGCCTTCGAAATCATAGGAAAAATTATAACGGAAGGGAGCGTCTGCCTGCTTCCACTTCAAGGACAAGGAAGTGACGGAATGAACATTTTCCGTATAATTAAGCGATTCGTAATAGTCTTTGGTCAGAACTTTGTCCGCGGCTTTGTCATAGAGCGAAACAAGGTGCCTGCCGGTGCTGAGAGCACAAAAAAAGAACGCGTATTTCTTGCCTGAAGTATCGGCCAACTGCGTGCTCAGATGCCACCACTCGATAGGGTGCTCGTAATGCGCGCCTTCGTCTCGAGGAAATTCGATCGGGCGAGGTTTATCGGTGGCGGGGGATGTGCCGGAGGTCACTTGGTTTGTGGTGCTGGCGTGTTCCACCGTCTTTGCCTCCTTTCCGCAGGATGCCAGTAGCAATGGAAGAACCAATGCGGGAAATAATGACTTTAGAAGCTTGAGTGACCGCCTCTTCATGTGTCTTTGTTTGTTGGATTGCTTCATAATTTAAGCTTTGCCGATCAGAATGCCGAGCATGCCCATGCCATACATTCCACAAATCATTTTGGCGCGAAACCGGAGTTGGCCATACATCTCGCTGCTGTTGGTGCGCTTATAGAAAGCCACCAGGGACAAAAGCAGCAGCAACAGGTTGAACACAGACCACCCGGCAAACACCGGCGAAATTACGGTCTGCCATGCCAACAGTATGGAATAAGCGATAAGGCATCCAAGCGATGCAACCGCCAGCAGCATCGTTCTCCGTTCTCCATGAACCAGGGCCAGGGTGGGAAAACCCTTGATGCGGTCGGCTTCCATATGCGCCAGAACATGAATGAGTTCAAGGGGAAGGTACAGACCAAAAATGAAGAGCCCCATCAAGGCTTCTCCGCCTGACACATGATTGTCGAGACTCGAACCCGCCAAAAAGAATAACCCGAATCCCAGTGAGTTAAGGAACAATCGCCAAAACAGTCTTCGCTTTAAAACAAACGGCGGCGCGGAATGAAGCCAGACCGTCACCGCAAGCAAAGAAACGATTGCGAACGTGGTGAACGAAATCATCCAGGCGACACCGAGCGAAAAGATCAGAAAGGCATAGATACATCGCATCATCTCGCGAGTAGTTGTTTCATCCCCGGCGACCTTCTCTTTGATCTCATCGAAAAATTCGTTCAATGAATAGCCGTAAGCAAGACAGAGGCAGGAGAGGACGAGACTGGCTCCAATGAACGACCAGCTTCTGCCCAGGAAATCATCGGCAAAGAATGCTCCCAGCAAAAAGACGCCGTTTTGGACGGACCAGTCTTTGATGCGCAATAGCTGCACGCCGTATCTGAGTTTTTGCGGCATTGGGATGGCAGAGTTCATTGGAAAATCTTCGATCAGGACTTAATTACTTCGAAACGGCTGCCCGGACAGATACAGGCTGAGGCGGGAACGCATTTGAGAGGACAATTGTTCCTCATTCAGGGCTTGGGCGAGCGACGCTGCCTCTTCCACTGTTTTAATGGCTTCCGGAAATCGGCCAGCTTCAGCGTACGCAGCAGCAAGCAGATCCAAAAATCTTGGATTATTTCCACCTCCAATGGCACAAGCGCGTTCCGCCAAAACGACAGCTTCGCGGCCATTGCGAAGGTTTGCGTTATAATCTGTCGCCAGAGCCCATGCCAGGTTGGCAATCACAGGCACCGTATCTGGTTGCATTGCAAGAATCTGCCGCCACTGCTCGATCGCCGCGGCTTTGTTGTTCAGTTGTGCCTGAACTTCTGCGAGGCCAAAGCGGGCGTCGATATACTTCGGACTCAAGTGAACAGCTTCCTTGTAATGAACCAAAGCAGCATCCAGTTTTCCTTCGCTGAACAGAAGTTGTCCCAGCTTGGTGTGGGCGAAGCTATCCGCTGGCACCCGGCGGATTCTCTCTTGAAATGTTTCGATTGCCTTCGTGGTTTGGCCTGTCTCGACCAGCAATTGCATGAAGTTGGCAAAAAATATTGCATCGCCCGGAGCGAGCTGAACGGCGCGATGAAAAGAAGAAATGGCTTCATTGGTTCTACCCAGCGTAATCAAGGCCACCCCGAGATTGTTATGTGCTTTAAAATCGCCGGCATCCACCTTGATCGCTTCGAAATAGTGGCCGATGGATTCCTCAGTTTTGCCCAAAGCAAACAACGCTCTGCCCACGTTCACATGCACCATGCTGAGGTTGTCGCGCCGTTTCAAAGCTTCTCGGAAATGTTGCAATGCTTCGTTATATTCTCCGCGCTCGAAAAGAATCCCGGCCAGATTGTTGTGAGCTGCCCATGAAGCAGGATTTCTCTCGATGTTATCTCTCCAGAGTGCTTCCGGATTCGCCATCCTGCTCTGGTGTGTCCATGAAAGCGCAGCCAAAGGGACAGCTAAAACCATAAAGACGATTGCCGGCACAAACCTGTGCTGCTGTTTCGACATCACGCGGTTCAACCCATGGCAACCACCAGCCACGACCAGGGCAATTGTGCCGGGTAGAGCAAGATACTGAAAATGATCTGCCACAGGCGCCATCACCAAAAACGCCATGTTGATCACTCCAATGGTGGGCCCAAGAGCCAACACAAAATAGCCAAGTCCAAACAAACAAGCGCGTCCCCATGTTTGGCGGTATTTCCAAAAGAGGAAAAACATACCGACGATGGCCAGCGCCGGGAGATACGCCACGGGAGAAGTGACACTCACAACCCAGCGCGGATAATGCATCGTCAAACCGACGGGCAGGATGTCTTTGCCAAGGTAGAACCAAAAAGCGCGCCCTGCCGTCAAGGTGCGGATCAGCAGGTTGTCCTCCGTCGAAAGCACCCCGAATTTGGGGGCGTAATAGTGGTGCGCCACTAATGTTGCTATTCCCGCAGCCAGGGCAAACCCGAAGAAAGGAGCCACACGAATGAGCGTTGCCCGTTCGATTTTTCCACGTTGCCACCAGGCGCATAACAACAGCACGACCGGCAAAATGACCACTGAGGACTTGCTTAAAAGGCCAAAAAGGAAAAATACGAATGACAGCCAGTAAAAACCTCCTAACTGAACCTTCGCCGGGAACGAAGAACGAGACGCTACTTGATGGGACGGTTCTGATCGCAGGTAGAACAACAAACTGAGCAGGTAGAAGAACATGGATAATGTATTCTTCCTCTCCGCCAACCAGGTCACAGACGCTATGCAGACCGGATGCATCGCAAAAAGGGCCGCAATGACCCACGAACCCGGCACGCCAAGTCGCAGCAGGATTCTCCATAACAACACTGCATTTAGCGCCTGGAGAACGACATTGGTTGCATGCTGTATTTCTTTCATCGCACCATGCACCTGCCATTCGATCCAGAACGTCGTCGCCGTCAGTGGAACAAAGTCTCCAAAGCGTGTGCTGAACCAAATGTCACGCAGCCCGCGCCATCCTTCCTTCAACAACGGGTTCGCGGCGATGACGTCATCGTCCCAGATGAAACCTGCTTTGTAGGTGGGAATATAAACCAGGAAAGTGAGCAGCAGCAGGGCCAGGACGCCTGTCCATGTCTCGCGTCGCGAGAGAAAGTGCGACGGCGTTTTCGCCACAGGCAAAGAAATTGGTTTGGAAGTTTTTCGATGCATTCTCAGGGGTGCAGCCATTATGCAGGGAAAGCCCTATCATATGCAATCTTCTATGCCGTTCGTCGTAAGTATCCAGCTCGGAAGCGTTGTTGTGGGCGAAGCATCAGCCGCAACGCGTGAGATTGTTTGTGCATTTATCGGAAGCTCTAAAGCGCTGCATCCCATCTTATGACCGCTCCGGCGGATGCTTCCCACAAACCCAACAGAGATAGGACGCGGTTACGCCGCGCTCCGTCCCAAACGACCATCCGCCCGGCTTCGGTCATAAGCGCAGCAGACCTCTTCGAATACCTGATCCACTGTGATCTGTTGCATGCAAAGGTTGTTGGTGCAACGGGTTTGCCGATTGTTGTAGGCATTCACACAAGGACTGCACGCGATGCCAGCCCAGACAGGAGTGTTGCGCGGAGTCGGCGCAGCAAACAGTCGGGGGGTCTCCGGTCCGAAAAGAGTTACAACCTGGATCGCAGTCAGCGCGGCAAAGTGAGCAGGCCCACTGTCATTGGTGACCAAAACCCTCGCCAGCGAATAGGCAATGAGCAATTGACGCAGGGTAGTTTTTCCGGCCAATGAAAAACAGCGGGCGGAGCCTACATCCTTCACGAGAGCTTCCGCTGCTTCGACTTCGTTCGGGGCACCCGTGAAACCAACGTATGCGCCTGGATACTTCAGCAGCAGTCGCCTGGCGAGCTGGACATAGCGTTGCATCTCCCAGCGACGCAGCGGAAGCAGATCGCTGGCGTTCGGATTTAACAACAGGATCGGCGGGAGTTCGCCTTGACCTGTTTCACTGGCCAACAACTCGCGAACCACTTCAATTTCCAAAGGTGCGGCAACAAACCTCGGCAATTCTTCGCCCAACGGCGGCGGGGGCACTGGCAACGTTGGCAATTGTTCCCGCGGGTGACGAAGCGCTTCGACCAGCAATTGGAACATTTGCGCCGTGTGAAGGTACGGATTGTAAAGCAACCGGTGTGTGAACAGGTCACCGCGATAAGGCCCCGCTCCAAAAAACGCATGAAACCCAACGCGCAGTTTGGCGCCAGTCAAAAGCGTGAACGCGGCGGACCCGCGAGCAAAAAATTCCATGTCGATCGCAGCATCGAGTTTCAGCTTTTGCAGACGGACCAGCGCTTTGCCGGCGGAACGTGTCAAAACAGCGGGGCTGCTGTAGGTAATGGGAACGACATTTTCTTCTGGAATAAGACCGAGAGCATCCAAAATGAACCGGTTGTCATCGAAGCAGGCGACATAAACATTTTCACGTCCGACCATTTCCGTTGCCACGCGAATCGCTGAATAGGCGAGAACCGTGGAGCCCTGCTCCGCGAGTTTCACAAACAAGATCCGGCGCAGAGGTGGAGGAGAAAACGTTTTCCGACCAAATAATTTTCGAAAAACCGTTAAGCCAAAGCACAGCGGCACGCCAATATAGCGGTCAATCTTCTGGAGTGCGGCGACTTTCATGGGTGAAAAGCCAGATTATAGGAAAACCCGTAGGCATCAAAGTTTTTCGTGACCCGCCCAGGCAGAGGGGGTGATTTTAGAACGGTTGGAATGGGCGCGCTTGAGCGCAAACGGAGCGCTTCGTTCAGCTCCACCAGGTTTGCGTTCGCCTCGCCCGTGAGCAGCAAGCGATAAAACGACATCGGGAGGGTAAAACTTTGATATCGCGGTTCCAACCAGCGGCGCGCACGGAGTGCGACGCCCTACCTTTTGAATTTGCGACAGACGAGCTGTAAACTGTGGGATTGACGATAAATGCGGAAAGGTAGGGCGCGTCACTCCTGTGCTCGCCGTTCATAGGTAATGTTGGAACGACTGGATTCCCTGTAACAACGGCGACGAAACCTGCCCCGACCCGTAAAACCCTCCCATTCTTACGTTTACAAAGACCAAAACCGGAAAAATCACCAGTTTTCCCACGTAACCGAGACCAAATCCGTTCGGATCGGGTCTCGGTTAGCGTAACCGAGAGGCAATCCGTTCGGATCGGGACTCGGTTAGCGTAACCGAGAGGCAATCCGTTCGGATCGGGACTCGGTTAGCGTAACCGAGAGGCAATCCGTCCGGATCGGGTCTCGGTTAGCGTAACCGAGAGGCAATCCGTCCGGATCGGGTCTCGGTTAGCGTAACCGAGAGGCAATCCGTTCGGATCGGGTCTCGGTTAGCGTAACCGAGAGGCAATCCGCCCGGATCGGGTCTCGGTTAGCGTAACCGAGAGGCAATCCGCCCGGATCGGGTCTCGGTTAGCGTAACCGAGGGGCAATCCGTTCGGATCGGGTCTCGGTAATCTTCGTCGGGAGGCATTTAGTTGGTCGCGAGGATGTCGTCGCCCGACGGAAGCAAGATACTGGACGTCTGTTTCGCATTGAGTGAACTCAATGCCTCGCGCAAAACTTCGCAGTGCAGAACCCCGAACCATTTTTCCTCTGACCCTCGGTCGAAAAGCGCTTCTAAACAATTTTACTCGGCCAAAAGTCTGTTGAAATCCCGGGCTTAATCACATCGATGAGACCGACCGACCGAGTTCGGCTTGATGTGACGTCAGCAAATGGTTTGACTCATCGTGAGCAAAAGCACCGATAGCGTAGATAGCATCAGGGCAGCTTGAGAGAAAAACGCTGGACGGTTCAAAATCATTCCGTATGAAAAATACATTATTCGCATTATTCGCAGCACTGGCCCTGGTTGGTTGCAGTGAAGAAAAACAAGCAATCGATAACAGTGCTGAAACCACTAAAGAAGCTCTCGAACAACAGCAGGAAGCTGTGAACGAAGCGGCAGGCGCAGCCAAGGATCAGGCTGAATACAACGCCGACATCGAGAAAGCTCGGGTCGAGGCGCAACGAGAAGCCAGCGAGGCACAACTGAAAGCAGATAAAGCGAAAGTTGACGCGCAGGCTGATTACGAAAAGTCCAAAGTGGATGCAACGAATCCATAACGCGCTTCTCAAAGCGGCTCAGGTTCATCGCGAGCCGCTGCTCAGTTCTGGATCAAACGGCTATTGGCTTTCGCTTACGGAACCAAGCGAATAGCCGGTATGCCGCTCGATCACGAAGATTCATAATCAAAAGAGCCACCTGGTCGCCACACCTGCTCAGGTATCGCCCCGAAGCGCTTTTCAGAATTGCCTCTTATAGACCTCCCATTTTTCTGAACGAATTTGAGGCATGGAAAATATTGGGTATTGGATGTTGGGAGCGGGCGTTCTGCTGCTGGTGGTGGCGCTGATATTAAAGCGCTCAAGGGCTTGATTGCAGTAGTAGTCGCGCTGACACGCTAACAGAGCGCAGGCGTCAGTTCACTCCGGCGGACAGATGCCCTCGTTCTTTTTTTTCAAGGGAGGAATTGCCCGCGAAGCAATCGGGGAGAATTGAGAAATGAAAATTGGGGTGACGCCGGGCGCGTTAGAGCGGTCGTAGTTGAATTTTGCAATTCGCAATTCCCTCAATGCCGTTACTCAACTTTCTTGGTGTTTCGTCACAATCCTTCCCACTTTCTTGGGGACAAAAAACAGAAAAACCTTCCCTGCCTGCGATTTTTCCTGACAATCCGCGGCGATGAAACTTCTCGTCATTGGCTCCGGCGGACGCGAGCACGCTTTGGTTTGGAAATTGGCTCAATCACAGCATGCCACAAAAATGTGGTGCGCTCCCGGCAATCCCGGGATCGCCCTGGAACGCCTCGCTAAAAATCAAAGCGCAGTGGAGTGCGTCCATATCGGCGCGGAGAATCTCCCCGGCTTGCTGGCTTTCGCGCTGGAAAACAAACCCGACCTGACCGTGGTCGGTCCCGACAATCCGCTCGCGCTCGGCATCGTGGATTCATTCCAGGAAAACGGTCTGCGCATCTGGGGCCCGAACAAACGCGCGGCGCAGTTCGAATATTCGAAAGTGTTTTCGCAGGAGTTCATGGAGAAATATGGAATTCCAACAGCCCGGGCCGGGACTTTTTCAGATCCCATGCTGGCGAAAGAATTCGCGGCATCGCTGGAGGGACGTTGCGCTGTGAAAGCCGATGGTCTCGCCCTGGGAAAAGGTGTCGTGGTCTGCACGAATGTCGCTGCTGCCGATGCCGCCATAGATGATATGCTGCTGAACAAAGCGTTCGGAGCGGCAGGCGCAACGATTGTTATCCAGGAATTTCTCGAAGGAATGGAAATCTCGTTGCACGCTCTCTGTGACGGCAAAACCGCCAAGCTGTTTCCTACGTCACAGGATCACAAACGCATTTTTGAAGACGACCAGGGCCCGAACACCGGCGGGATGGGCGCTTATTCGCCGACACCTTTTTTAAATGAAACAGAATTGGCGGAAGTCGGCCGGCAGGTTTTGTATCCATGGCTCAAAGGGTGCGCGGCGGAAGGCATCGATTTTCGTGGCATTCTTTACCCGGGAATCATGCTGACCAAAAGCGGCCCCAAAGTAATCGAATTCAACGCCCGGTTCGGCGACCCGGAAGCGCAGATATACCTGACGCGCCTTGAGAATGATCTGGTGGAAGTTCTGAACGCGAGTGTGGATGGCACATTGGACCAGGTTGATCTGCGCTGGAAACCGGGCGCGGCCGTTTGTGTGGTAATGGCGTCTGGCGGCTACCCGGCGAGTTCTACAAAGGGGAAAGTGATTTCGGGGTTGGAGGAGTCCGCGCGTTTACCAAACACTAAAATATTCCACGCCGGGACCGCGAGTGTGGATGGGAACATTGTGACGAACGGCGGGCGCGTTCTCGGTGTCACATCGTGGGCCGAAGATTTGGCGAAAGCGCGTGATGCAGCCTATGCAGCAGTCGCAAAAATTGAATTCGACGGGGCACAGTTTAGACGCGATATTGCCGCCAAAGCTTTAGCGTAAGCTTTCATTCTAAAATCAATGAACATCGTTTTCCTCCGCCGACTCCAAAAGCAGATTTTTATCTTGTCCCTCACGTTCGCCGCGACCTTTTGTGCGTTGGCGCAGGCAAATCAAACTCCCTCTTTCGAGGCTGTTTACAAACTGTTGCAAGAAAATGTGACTGGCCTCAGCAGTGAAGAACTGAACGCCGCCGTCTTGCGCGGTCTGCTGTCGGAATTGGAGGGACAGGTCTCACTCGTGACCAATGCTGCTGCAGAAGTATCGGCAGGCAGCAACCTGGTGAGCAAGACTGCGATCTTTGAAAAATCATTCGCTTACCTTCGCATTGCCCGGATTGAAAGCGGGTTGAGCGAGAAAATTGCCGAACAATACAAACAACTCACCGGCACCAATAAATTCAAGGGAGTGATTCTTGACCTGCGTTTTGCAGCGGGCGACGACTACTCCGCCGCTGCGAAGACGGCCGATCTGTTTATCAGCACTGAGCAGCCGCTCATCCATTGGGGAGAAAATTCACTCTCTGCGAGCGCGAAGACCATGGCGATTTCCGTTCCGTGCGCCATCCTGATCAACAGCCGCACTCGTGGAGCAGCCGAAGCCCTGGCGGCTGCGCTCCGTGAGACGAGAGTGGGATTGTTGATCGGCGCCAATACCGCCGGGCAGGCGAGTGTGTTTAAAGAATTTCCTTTCGCCGACGGACAGGTGCTCCGCATCGCCTCTTCACCGGTGAAAGTTGGAAAAAACAAGGTGCTGGATGCCAACGGATTGAAACCCGACATTCAATTGGAGATCAGCCTCGCCAACGAGCGAGCGTATTTGCAGGATCCATATCAAATTATATCCCGCCCCGTTGACCAGGTCAGCCTGACCTTGAATACCAACGAGACGCCATCCATAGAACCGAACCGGCCGCGTATCAACGAAGCCGAACTGGTTCGTCGCAAACGGGAAGGCCTGAGCACCGACGAAGAATTCCTCGATCAACAACCGGGGAATGCCGTTGAAATCCGAGTCATTCGAGATCCCGCGCTGGCCCGCGCGCTTGATTTGTTAAAGGGACTGGCGCTGATCAAAGCCAACAGGGGGATTTAGAGAATTACGGCGAGGCAATAATGTTCGTTGGGATCTGTACTAGATTTGTGGAGTTCGCCAGCATGACGACGATTGAATCCAGGGCGGCTTTATTCTCCATTTCGGATTGATTGCAGTTATTCAGCATCATCGAAAAGATCAGTCGTTCTCCACTGGCATTGGTGAGATAGCCCGATAGGGCGGCAACCTTTGGGAGAGTTCCCGTCTTGGCGCGAAGATTCTTTGCAGCGCTGGTGTTTGCAAAGCGACTCATCAGGGTGCCATCCACTGCAGCAAGCGGAAGGCTGTTGATGAAGGTGTTCGAATACTTGTGTTCAGCCATATACTTAAGCAAGGCCACATTGGCGTTCGCTGTCACCAGTCCGTCTCGAGACAAACCGGCGCCATCCTCCAGCAACACTTCTTCAGGATTGATATTAGCTTGTATCAAGAAGCTCTCGAGCATCTTTAGCCCAGCTTTTTCGGTGTTAAGGTGTGGGTTCTCTGTGTATTTGGATCCCACTTGCAGAAGCAGCAATTGCGCATAAAGCCCCTGGGAGTTTTTTAGGGTCTTGTTAATGATCTCTGAAAGTGGACGCGAATTCACTGAGCAAATTTCCACCATTTGCGAGTAATCCACAGGGCGATCCTGGCGTTCCAGCCAATTCACCGAACGAGTTCTGCCGCTAACTGTGATTCCCTTTTCAACAAGCCGTTTTTTAAGTTGTTCCGCAAAGAGCGCCGCTGGATCGGGCATTGCCACCGCTTCGGTGGCGCCCTTTGTATTTTGAACCGAAAGACTGCCGGAGAAATAAATATTTGTGTCGCCAGGTGCACGGTAAAATCGGATTCCAGATCCGTCAGAACTGGTTGTCCTGGTGCGATTGATTATTCGGACAAGCGCTGTTTCCGGCTGGCCAACGAAAGTGCAGGGATCTCCAACGCGACTGCCAGGTTTGATTGTGTAACGAATCACATTATCATCAATCGAGAGTGCGGAAGCCGCCGCCCCATAGTGATACTGCAAATCTTCCCATTTCCAACCTGATCCGATACCCGAACCCCGGAAGAAACTCTCATCGGCCACAATGTCCCCATTGATGCGTTTGACGCCACTTGCAGCAATCGCATCCACCAACGATTTCAAAGATCGCGCGTAAGCACCGTAGTTGAACCGTTGTGAAAATGTAGGATCGCCACGCCCATAAACGATTACATCTCCTGCGACGATGCCCGAGGAGTCAGCTTTGGTATTCGCGTAAACAGAAGTTCTAATTCGGTAGTCCGGGCTCAGTTGATCCAAGGCAAGAGCTGTAACATATAACTTCGCGTTCGAGGCAGGTTTTAAGAAATTCGCGGCGTTGTGCTCGAATATCGTGTTTGAATCACCGTGTTGCACCTTGAGCCCCCAAATAGATTGCAAAAAATGATGCTCCGCAATCTGCATTTTAATGCCCACTGCTGGAGACGAAGGGTTAAGGAGCGGAGCGGAAGATTGGCTGAGCGCCTGTGCTACCGGTATGATGATTGAGCAAAAAACAAAAAGTCGATTCATCGGAATAAATGGTGTGCAATTTTTACATTATCCTTTCGTCACCATCAACACAGTACGCGATCTTCGTAAGAATTGCGGTTCGCTCGTCAGTGTCCAAAAATTTCGAATTCAAACTGCGGATTACAAAGATATTGGGTTTTGGCGAAGACTTCAGGAGAAAGACCGTGCGCTTTTTTAAATTCTCGAGAAAAGTGGTTGCTCTTTTTAAATCCCAGAGAAAAGGCAACCTCCTTCACCATCCTGTCTCCATTTAGCAAGTGCTTAGCATCATCAAGACGTAAGTGATTAAGCCATTCCTGTAGTTTAAGTCCAAAGACATCTCGAAAATGGCGCTGCAACTGACGTTGTGATATCCCGCACGCCTGGGCTAACTTCGCAGAAGAGTACCTCCCACACCTCGCCAGGCACGGCCAGCTATATATCTTGTATGACCACATCGCAACTTCGCTCTTGTTCTAGTGTGGGTGGGGTAAAGCACCATAATTAGCATCAGGTAGTAGGGTCAAGTGTATTTCTTCAACTAGAAGTTTCCCTTTTAGGATTGAGTTGCCTCAAAAGCTACGGTCAGGGGTGCTGAAAAGCCTCTCAAATCAGCACGCAGCAAAAACTTCGTTGCCTGCGGTTGAATCAAATGACCCCGCAAAGGATAAAGAAGAACAGGAATAGCTTCATTTCGAAAAAAACGGAAAAGCCATAAAAAACCGACTTCGCTCGTGAAACAGACCCATTCCCATATTTCCGTCAACGATAGTTTGTCGCGCATAGATACTTCAATTCTCTTGAGAACGGTGACGCACTCACTAGGGTGTGCATCTAGATACCAATGCGTGAAACAACTAATACTATTGCGGCATTCACCGGCACGTTGGTCAAACCGGTTCTGACGGCAGCATGCTATAATAGTATGATAACTAACTTCTTAACCAGAAGCTTCAGTGCCGCCAATGTTGGCTTAATAAAGGCAGCAGGCATTCCGCTTTCTCTTTGTGGTGCGGCGAACCGCAGAAGCGAATGGTATCTAAGAATTTACTCAGACAACAAATGGGAAGAGTTGGGGACTCTGGTGAGTTCTTGACTGGCTGGTAAGCCTATTTTCCATTTGAGTGTTGAGTAGAGAAAAACAATGAAAAAACTGATACAACTCGTAATGGGTGGACTACTGGCATTGGCTTTGCTGGTCGGTCCTGCCAATGCAGCTACATCCTGCTCCGACGGAAAAGCATCGTGGACCTGTGAGAGTGGCACCGTTTGCTGCTCTTACACATCTTGGACATGCGGTCTGATCAAAGTAGGCCCGATCTGGATACCGTGGTGCACCTCAGAGCGGATCAATACTTGTGTTCCGAGCGGATCGCCCTGCCCGATTCCATCATAAGCTTCTTTTAAAAGAGAAGATCAGAGGTGGTTTTCTATTATGGAAAACCACCTCAATAAAGTAAACTATATGAAGAAGTCTCAAAACAATCGTCGTTGGCTGTTTCTCGGTATTTTCCTGCCCCTAATTATTTTTGCAATAATCGCCTCAATCAGCATCAAGAAATCCAAACTGGGTGCGGAACAGGCGTTCAATTCCCCAGAAGCGGCTAAGGTTCGTCAAATATTGACCAATTGGAATAGTGGCGACTTTCATCCGATTACCACGCGGGAGGAAATCAAAGCTGAACTGTCGGAGCGTTTGACCCCAATATCCGACTTCTCTGCCCTTGAGAATACGCAAAGATTAGCGCTCCTCGATTCACTCGGCAGCTTTTTTCTTGCATACCATTCTTCGGATTTAACGGACTTTTTCGCCTTTCGCATTCCGGCCTCAGCTCAATCTGGACAAAGCTATGTTGCGAATCTTGGAGAGATTAACAAGTACAAGCGATTTCTACCGTCATCCGATGTAATCGATAAAGAGCTAAAAAAGGCGGGCAATGCGAATTCTGCTGCTGAGCTTGGATATGATCTCTCCAAGCCGCTTTTTGTAATCGAAACCTATCGGGGATTTATAGATACAGCGTCTCGCAAAAAGCAGGGGAGCACTACTCCCTGTGTTACTTGCTTGACTGCCGTAAATTTTGACACCCTACATTTTCGGTCGGAAGTAGTGACAAGTGTAGAAGCGTTATCTCTGCAGCAAGTGGTAAGTGGAATGGACTCCATTGGTATGGTCCAGCCATTGCCCGATATTTCATTTCAACCATCCGCCCGTGACGTGATACGGGACACCGGATCAGTTAGATATGCATCCATGGTAGTCACTGTGCAGGCCGAACGATTTGGCATCAAGGCATTTCCAGTGGCGGTACTTTGGTATTGGGCACCCTCGCTAGGCACATGGCTTCCAGAGGAAATGCTCCTTTTGTCCAGGTTGAACGCTGCAGATATAATGTTTTGAGACGCAACAAGTTGTGAAGATTAAAATGACTTTTACAATTGCAATGCGGGCATTTATTGTTTTTGCTGTGTTACTGCTCTCTTTCACTTCGTTGATGAAACTGAACGATGCAATATTTAGTTCCAGCCCGGAGATAAGAAGCCCGGATCCGGTAATATCTTTCCTTCGACAGAAAGAACTTTACCTGCTTGTTGGTCTGCTCGAATTGGGAGTAATTCTGTATTGCTGCAGCAAGAAAAATATATGGAATAAATGTTTAATTATATTAAGTTTGTCCAACTGCTTCGTCATTTACCGATTTGCTCTTTATTCCATGGATAAGCTTCACTGTTCTTGCGCGGGAATATGGGCGCAAAGCAATTCTCTAGTACAGAAATCAACGATGGTTGCGTTAATACTATTGCTTATTGGTTCAGCGGCTGGAGTATTTTTCTGCCGCCCTAAAAAATCTGACGCTCAAATGCTTAGCGAACGATTAGAATTGTGAGTAGCAGACTCAACTCATGAAGGCATCTCTACATTGTCATTTGCAGTAACCTCGTAGGACAATGATTACACTGAAATCTATTCGAGGCGCCTTCTGCCTGGCATTAGGTTTGGCCCTGGCTATATTTTTTGAGAAACAAGGCCTCAAAGCAGACCATTTTATCACAATTTGGGCTCATCGTTTCTCTCAGGCGTTCGAAGACCCAGATACCCAGTGGCTGTTTGTAGTTTTTTGCGTTTCTTATTTCGTAGTCTTGTCCGCCCTTTTTCGCCCTTCGCAAAAGTCTGCTATTTTGGGTTGGACGCTAGGAGAACTATGGATTGCAGGGCTCCTTCTCGGGGTGCTTATTCCTTATGCCAGTAATTATTCAAATGCCTCGCAATCTACTGACGCTTTGATTGTTGTCGCAGGGTTGTGCATTGGCCGCGCCACCATCGTGGTTGCACAATTGATCACTCGGTCGGGTTATGCATCCATGCAAGCAATCGTTCTTGCTCTGCTTATGGTCTTTTTGGTAGCCGCCTGTCTTGGACATGGCCAGAGTGGCGATGTTTATCATTACCAAGGACAGCCCCGTTGGACCGGTCCCTGGCGGAACCCAAACACGTGCGGATTACTTATGGGCGTTGGATTTGCTCTTTCATTGGGGCTTTTGCTTAGGGGACGCAGACCGAAAAGTGCTGTTCTGGAAGAGCGACTGGAAACGATTGTTATATTAGCCGCAATTGTGATATTTGGCATTTGCCTCACGATCACATTCAGTCGTGGGGCTTGGGTTGGAACCTTTTGCGCAGTCATATATCTCTGCATTAAGCGATTAAGCTCCTCTACGATATCAATCGTTCCGGGTAGAGAGCGAATGCATAGAAATGGGCTGATATGCTGTATACTCGTTGTTGGAATTGGTGTGGCGGGTTGGAGCGGAACACGTTTGCTCACTCCAGACTCGCGGTTGGAGAAACGGCTCCAATCGTTTACTAACATCAACGATTTTTCTTGGCGCAATCGTGTTAGCACCTGGGTGGGAATGCTTCAGATGATTAGTGATCGTCCTGTTTCGGGTTTTGGATGGAAAGAAATGGAGGGTAGCTATATCGATTATTACAGGCCTGTCGGTTTAAACGATGGACTTGCCGTACGGGTAAACAATTACCTTGGGGCTGCCGCCTCTGCGGGGATAGCGCTCCTTGCTTGTTTGGTGGGGTATATCTGCATTTCTTGGCCCGGAAATCGGCACCCCAGTGATCTCAAGGTAAAGAGTGGAACGTTCTGGGGCCGGGAGGATTGGCTTTTAGTGGTGGTTCAGGCCGGAGCCATTGTGTTTGTTGTAGGGTTTTGGTTTGACGGAGGGCTTTTTCAAATGGCCACGGCGGTTCCGTTTTGGTTGTTGCTTCAGATGCACGCGCTTAGATCTAAAGGCGTCGGCGAAAAGGAAATTGGAGGGAAGGATTCTCGCCCGAGTGCTGGAATTGTGGCGGAATTGTCGGATTCAGCAAAGGCATTGAAAAACTACTATATGCGGTGGCCTAAGACTCTGCGAGTTGTAATAACAATACCGGCAGTTCTAATCGGCATTTGCTTGATCTTACCTCCCCTGCAAATCCTTTTTGCGCGTTTCCATTCGCCTGCCAAGACAGTTGCGGTTCACGGAACTAACATTTCTGCAAGGGCTCATCTATCCGAGGTTTCCTCGGATTTTCTTACTTGTGTATGGGTTTCTGAGGATCGCAGGTTTTTCACGCATAGCGGTTTTGATTGGGAGGAAATCAGAAATGCAAGAGAAGAAGCAAAACGCACCGGCAAGCCACCGCGAGGGGCTTCGACCATAACTCAACAATGTGCTCGTTCTTTGTACTTATGGCAGGGGCGGTCTTGGATACGAAAAGGATTGGAAGCTTATTACAGTATTTGGATGGAATTATTGCTTTCGAAGGTGCGAATTTTGGAGTTGTACGTCAATGTGATTGAGTTGGGGGATGGAATCTATGGAATTGAAGCGGCGTCACAACATTATTATGGAGTATCTTCCGCTGAACTCACTCGAGAGCAGGCGGCGATGTTGGTGGCAATTATGCCAAATCCCAAGCAATGGGATCCGCTGAACCCTAACGAGCGTGTGCAGCGTCGTCAGGCTATGATTTTGCAGCGCACGGAACACGCGAAGTTTCCGCTCAGCCTGGAGGAGAAAAGATAATATGGATCAGCTTTCACAAGGTCAGATTGAATTTGTTCGAAAGGAGAGAGTTTTCAAACGCGGGATGTCGTTGATCATCATTAATACGATACTCATTCTACTGGCATTGTTGCTGTCGGGATGCAGTCAGCAGGAAGGACGCGTTTTGAATGGTGATGATAATACCCCAATTGTGGGAGCAACCATTTATCATAATGGACAGGTCGCCCAGTCAGACAATGAGGGGCGTTTTAAATTGAACAGGCCTGACCTGAATAAGCCTCTGCTGGTTAAGGCTGTTGGTTTTCGCCGAATATCTGTTCCATTGAAACGATACATTCGTCCCAACGCACGCCTGGAGAGCTTTCAGGCCAAGGCCGTTTACTTGTCTCACGCAGGTGTCGGTGCGGCCCATTTGCGTAATCCTGTGTTGGACCTGATAGCTGAAACAGATGTGAATGCGGTGGTGGTGGATGTCAAAGGGCAACGAGGATTATTTAGTTTCTCCTGGGAAATCCCAATAGGTCACCAAATCGGTGCCTTTTCAAAAATCACCATCGAAGATCCGGATGCATTTATTCACCAAATGCGCGAAAAGAACATTTACGTGATCGGACGTGTGTGCGTGTTCAAAGACGAGGCATTGGCCAACAACAAGTCGGAATGGGCCGCTATAGATCCGAAGAGCAACAAGCCATTTCGGGATACTGACAAAATTCCGTGGATGGATCCGTTCCGCAAAGAAGTTTGGGAATACAACCTGGCCATCGCGAAGGCTGCGGCTGAAGTAGGCTTCGATGAGATTCAATTTGATTATCTCCGTTTTCCCACTGCCCCCGTTAAGTATTCAAAAGAGAACACGAAAGAAGCTCGTGAAGGCGTCATAAAGGAATTTCTGGCAAAAGCACAAAAAGAACTGCAACCATATAATGTCTATCTCTCTGTAGCCACTTCTGGGATTTCCCTCTGGAAGCAGGGTGATGCCGATATTGGACAGGATCTTGCGATTATTGCGCCATTAGTCGATTACATTTCGCCATATATTTTCCCCTCCGACTTACCCGCCGGAGCATTAAATCTGAAAACGAACGCTGCTGCGGTTCCGGGAGAAGCTGTCACCGCCGCTTTGGAGATGGGAATTCAACGCATCGGCAATCAGCCGGAAAAAATTCGGCCTTGGCTGCAAAGCTTCAAAGACTATTCGCGTTTACGTCGAGAGTTTAAGGAGGAGGAAATTGCAGAGGAAATTGCAGCCTGTGCTGATGCCGGCACCGCTGGTTGGATATTCTTCAATCCTGAAAACAAATATCCTTATGTTTCTGGAGCCCTGGAGAAGGCGAAGCAGCATGTTTCGGGTAAAAACAAAATCGCCCAGGTCCAACCATGATTCATCGATTTCTCAAAACAGTTTTCTGGGGGATAGTGGCTGTCAACCTGTTGACAGGATGCAGCCAGCACTCAGGAGTAGTGCTCGATGATTCCTCGCAAAAACCAATTGCTGGGGCGACTATCTTCCACAACGGGAAAATGACGCTTTCAGGAGCGGACGGCGAGTTTGTCTTGAAACGGGTAAATTGGGAAAAGCCGGTTCTGGTCAAGGCATCTGGATTTCGCCGAACACAAACGAACCTGGCGCGTGAGGAACCGGTTCGCATCTCACTCGAGCCATTTGATGCAAAAGGAGTTTACCTGTCTTATTATGGTGTGCGGTCTGACACAGTGCGTGGGCGTGTTTTGCAGTTGATCGAAAACACGAGCATCAATGCAGTCGTCATTGATGTTAAGCCTGACGAAGGGACTCTCAGTTTTCAATGGAGCATTCCGTTAGCGGAAAAGATCGGATCCATGTCGCGTCCCACAATTGATGATCCGGAAGAATTCATTGCGGAATTACATGCAAAGGGAATTTACGTCATCGGGCGCATTTCAGTTTTTAAAGATAACCTTCTCGCCAGCAAACGACCTGAGTGGACGATTCAAAGTGTGAAGACAGGGTCGCCGTATGCGGAACGAGACAAAATGGCGTGGATGGATCCGTTTCGGACTGAGGTTTGGGATTATAACATCTCTGTTGCAAAAGCGGCTGCTGAGGCGGGCTTTGATGAAGTGCAATTTGATTACGTTCGCTTTCCGGTGAACACAGGGCCAACGGTGGCGACCTATCGAAAAGAGTACAGTGCAGTAAACCGTGGAGAGGCGATTGTCGGCTTCCTTAAGAAAGCTTATCAGGAATTGCTTCCTTACAACGTCTTTGTCGCAGCCGATGTGTTTGGTATCACTTGTTGGTATGACGATGAAAGCGGCATCGGACAGCCCCTTAGAGAAATGTCTAAATGGGCCGATTATGTGTGTCCAATGGTGTATCCTTCCGGGTTTACAACGGGTTTTATGAATACTGACGAAAAGCCAGTAGCAATCCCTCGTGAAGTTATCTTGTGGTCCATGCAGAAAGCGCTTCCGATCGTTAATGGACAGCACAAAAAGCTTCGCCCGTGGCTTCAGAATTTCAAGGATTATGCATACGACCGGCGTCAATTCACAGACCGCGAGATAGCGTTACAGATTTTTGCGTCTGACGAGGCCAACACGAGCGGTTGGTTACTCTGGGACGCAGGAAATAAATACAATCACACGGCCGAGGCGTTGCAGCTTTTAGAAACTGGAAGCGTTTCTAATTTGCTAAACAAGCCACTAATCGCGGAACAAAAGGTATCTCAATGAAAAAGCGTCTAAGACCAGAACTGGCAATGACATTGATAGAACTGCTGGTCGTGATCGCAATTATTGCAATCCTGGCTGGATTGCTTCTGCCAGCTTTGGCTAAGAGTAAAGCAAAAGCTCAACAAGCCTCTTGCCTGGGAAATCTGCGCCAGCTAACCATGGCGTGGAAGATGTATGCCGACGAGAATGACGGAAGGTTCGTGCCGGTCTTTTACTTTCAAGCAGGAAAAATCAATTCCAACGCCTGGGTCCGGGGCAGCATGGACGATGATATATCCACCTATCCGCCGGTCGAACCGGGCATTTTGGATTCCACCAACGTAAATGGATTGCGGTTTGGTGGACTTTACAAATATCTAAATTCTCCGCGGGTTTATCGATGCCCAGCCGATAAAAGTGAAACGAATCGCGTTCAAAAAGTGAGGAGTTATTCGATCAACGGTTGGATGGGAGGCACTTATGTTGCCGGTCAAAGCAACTATTGGGTTTTTAAGAAGGAAGCCGATCTTGTCAATCCGTCGCCCTCCGCTGCCTGGGTGTTTTTGGATGAGCATGAGCGCAGCATTAACGACGGCTGGTTTGCTGTAGATATGAAGGGGAGTCGAGGTCTGCTGGACGCTCCAGCGGCTCGGCATAATTTCGGCTACGGCATCACTTTTGCCGACGGGCATTCAGAGATTTGGAAACTGGAAGATGGACGCAGCCGCAATTGGGAATCACTGCCGATTAGTAATCGTCCGCGCAACCCTGATTGGGAAAAGTTAAGTGCAGCAACCACCAGCTTAAAGGAAGCGCCCGCAAATTAATTTCTTCTGTATCCGTGAACGAGATTTCCCAGGATGAAGTAAAAAGTGGTTCCACTCCAGCAGAAGGCCGACCTCGCAAGCTGCTGTTCTCTTCTGTCCACTTCATTGAAACCAAGAGCTTATGGATACCAGGTCTCCTGGTGCTCCTGTTTTTTGGGGCGCTTTTTTGGGCGAAAGCCAAAGATCCTTACAAACGAATCTGGTTCACACTCAAACCGGAAAACTGCCCGAAAGCCAAGGCTGTGGCGGTTCTTTCGAAACCGATTCGTCCAGTTCCCATAGTGATCTTCGCACATGATCGGGGGGAGACACTGTTGAGCAGCGGTGTGGAACTGCGCCAGATGGCTGAAATGGGCATGGCCACCATCAACTTTGAGTATGATCAAAACAGCCGGGAAAACTTTAATGCCCAGTTCCTTCAACTTCATCGCTTTCTTCAAAGGCAGTCGTGGGCCAGAACGAATGATGTAGCCTGGATCGGCGCTGGGCTTGGAGCAGAATGGATGCTTCAGTTCGCGCTCGAGAACCAGACGCTTCAACCGCAGATGATGATTCAATTGGGAGGAAAGTGGTTTCCCGATTTAGGTGCCGCAACTACCCAATCCAATTTCCTCAAATCGCGGGTTTCGTTGTTTCACGGCGAAAATGACAATCTCGTCTCGGAGACCGAAGTGACGCGCCTGCGGGATTTTTTCGTGACGAACGGGGTCACTGCTGACTTGCGGATTGTGCGAGGGCAACAACATGATTTCGAACCAGACCGAACATTGTTCTTCCGGGTGCTTGGTGAGCATTGCTTACAAGTGCTTGGTGGCGGCAATGCATTGGGAACATATCGTTCCATTGCATTATGGGATAAAAATGCAAAACCACTTCTGCTCTATTGGATTCCGGCAATCGCCTGGATTGGACTCTGGATTTATGTGAAGCGACGAAACCGCTCCCCTGCGCCCGGCGTTCCCTTGGCCTGGTGGGAGAACGGGTTGCGTTTCCTCGCAGTATTTCTCATGGTCCTGGCGTTGGGACGAAGTGCCATTCATCTACTCACGCCTCGATTCCAAGTTAGTCCATGGACTTTGTCGATCGCTGAAAAGTTCCTGATAATTCCAAAATGGAGGGAGGATTTCGATGCTGTAAAGCATCAATCCTACTGGTCGGACGAGCGTCTCAAAACTCTGCTAACCCACGTTGAATTATCGAATTACAATCGCGAGTTAATCAATTGGAGAGTGGATGATCCAATCTATCGCGAATTCGTTTTGTCGCCGATCATTACCGGGGATGACAAAGAACTGAATTGGCGTCGTTCACTCTGGGAAAGTTTTTATCCGCGCATTCGAAAGGAAAATTCCATTTTCTCTGCGGCGCGAATCATCGTCCGCCACCTGCGAGAACGTGTGACTATCTCGGGGGAGCAATATGATTATGGGATTGAAGGGATCTGGCTCAACCAGATTACCGATGCAACGGGATTTGAAATGATCTACGTGGCTGCAATGCGCTCGGCAGGAATTGCGGCGCGCCTGAACACGGCAGGACGCGCCGAATTTTGGGACGATGTCTCCTGGCAACTCGCGCCACGGCCTGCGATTGAGCAGTTGGATAAACTGTAATCGGGTGTTCTTGAAATGAAAAAGATACTCAGAGAAGCCTTTGTAATTCTGATTATTGGAATCCTTGGAAGTTCTGCCACTCTTCTTGCACGCGAGCCTTTCGTTCCAGGCAAACTCGAAGAAATTGACACCACGATCAATGAAGCCATAGCCAAAAGGAAACTTCCAGGAGCCGTTTTCTGGCTGGAATCCGATGGGCAATCCTATCAGCGGGTGTATGGGCACCGAATGGTTGCTCCTATCAAGGAGGATCTCGCCGAGGATACCATTTTCGATGCAGCATCCCTTACGAAAGTCATCGCTACCACGCCAGCCATCATGGTGCTGGTACAGCGCGGCTCGGTGAAACTGGATGAACCTGTTAAAACTTATCTCCAGGAGTTCCAGGGAGATGGGCGCGACTCTATCACCGTGCGACACCTTCTGGCGCATACGTCTGGGCTGACTCCCGGATTCGATCCCAAGCTTGTCTGGGAAGGTTACGCGGGAGCGATCCAGATGGCTTGCCTCGAGCGGCCAGGTTCATCGCCCGGCACAAAGATTCGCTATAGCGATGTGAATTTCATTCTCCTGGGCGAAATCGTTCAACGTGTCAGTCAAATGCAATTGAACCATTTTGTTATCCGGGAGATTTACCGTCCACTGCAGATGTGGGACACCGGTTACCTTCCTTCCGCAAAAAAGAGGGCACTGGTTGCGCCGACCGAAAGAGGTTTGCACCAGGGGATCGTACACGATCCAACCGCCCGAAAAATGGGGGGAGTTGCTGGTCATGCCGGCGTTTTTACCACTGCCACCAATCTAGCGCGATTTGCCCGTATGCTATTGAATGATGGCGAGCTGTCCGGCGTGCGTATTTTCAAGCCGGAAACAGTCCAACTCATGATCCAGACGCATACACCCGATTCGCTGACACAAAAGAGAGGTTTAGGATGGGATATTGATACCGGCTTCAGCCATCCTCGCGGCGCCTTGTTCCCGATTGGATCCTATGGTCATACTGGTTTTACAGGCACTTCTATTTGGATAGATCCTTTCTCGAAAACTTTTTGGATTCTTTTGTCGAGCCGACTTCATCCCAATGGTTCCGGAAACATCATGACGCTGCAACGCGAGCTCGGCACTCTCTCCGCAGAAGCAATCACCCATTTTGATTTTCAACATTTGAAACCGGTCAATCACTCAGTGGCAACCGATTGATCGGTTCCCTTCCTGGGCAGGACTCGGCTTGACTTGGATCACACGCGGAAAAAATTTCTCTAGGCTCTGTGCGCCGCTGTGGCAGATTCGGTGCATGTTGACGAAGGAAAGCATCACAGAGGCGCTGAAGACTGTTAAATATCCGGGTTACTCCCGCGACATTGTTTCATTTGGACTAATCAAAAATGTGGCGTTGCACGAAGGTGACGTGGTCGTTTCCCTCCAGCTTTCCACCCCCAGCAATGATGTCGCCGCACAATTGAAGCGCGAAGCGGAATTAGCCCTGCAGAATCTTCCGGGAATCAAGACGGCAAAAGTGGATGTCATGATGCCGAGCGCGCAACAAGTCGCCGCTGCCACCAATACGATGGCAGGGCAAGCGAAGGTTCCAGGTGTCAAACGAATCGTCGCCATTGCCTCGGGCAAAGGTGGCGTCGGTAAATCAACCGTTTCAGTGAACCTGGCCTGCGCGTTGCAACAGCTCGGGGCCAAGGTGGGTTTGCTCGATTGCGATATCTACGGGCCGAGTATTCCGCTCATGATGGGGGTTCACGAAAAACCGCAGGTCACGGACGATGAACGCCTGATCCCGCCGCAGAATTACGGGGTCAAGCTGATGAGCATGGGCTTCCTGGTGGAAGGTGATCAACCGGTCATCTGGCGTGGGCCAATGATTGTAAAGACGATCCAACAATTTTTGTTTGTCGTTGATTGGGGTGATCTCGACTACCTCCTCGTCGATTTGCCGCCCGGCACCGGCGATGCCCAACTGACGCTATGCCAGACGGTGCCGCTCGACGGTGGCGTCATTGTGACCACCCCGCAGGAAGCTTCGCTCGGCGTCGTGCGCAAGGGCGTCGCCATGTTTGAAAAGGTGAATGTGCCGATTCTTGGGATTGTGGAGAATATGAGTTACTTCACCACGCCTAATGGTGAACGGGTCGAAATCTTCGGCCACGGCGGCGGACGCTACGAAGCGGCCCGCAAAGAAGTTAATTTCCTCGGCGAAGTTCCCATCTTTACCGAAATCCGCATCGGCGGCGATGAAGGACGCCCGATCACGGTAAAAGATCCAAAGAGCGCCCCGGCGCAATGCTTCATGAAGGTAGCTGAGGAACTGCGGAAAATTCTTGGGTAATCCGGCAGTTGCTTGCTTAACCGCTGATCTTCGCTAATAGGCCCCAATGGGAGTAGCGGAGCGAAACAAAGGATTTCACCCAACAAACGGTGCCCCCTTTTCTTCCATTCCCACTGCCGAGAAACCGGTTTAAGATCCCGGCACTGACGCCTTGCCTCAAGTGACTTCAAAAGGAAAAGCTGAGTTTGGGCGCAAAATGACGAAAAAAGGGATTTTTGACACCCAACACACCTTGCTGAGGGTCAAAAAAGCCTTTTTACGACCTCCGCAAGGTTTGCGGACAGTCAAAAATCCCTTTTTTGACACCCAGCAACCTTTGCTGACTCCCCAAAAACCCTTTTTCGACACCCAACACACCTTGTTGAAGGTCAAAAATCCCTTTTTGCGACCTTCGCAAGGTTTGCGGACAGTCAAAAAACCCTTTTTGAGGAGTGCGCAAGGTGTGTTGACAGTCAAAAATCCGTTTTTTGGCGGCCAACACACCTTGCTGACTCCCAAAAATCCCTTTTTTGCCGGTCCGCAGACCCTCCACGGGAAGCCTGAAAAACATTTCAAAACTCCGCCAACTGCCGGTTTAATTAAGGATTACATAGCGGCTGTTTGGAATTGCGGATGCCTTTGCAGTTTCTCCCAGTTTTCTTCAGAAATAGGGAGTTGCCGATAGAGAGCTTCAAACATGGGTTCTGCGCTGGTGGAACGTCTCGCCTTTTCCAGCCAGGCGCGGTCCAGCGGTTCGTTAATCAAATTCAATGAATTGGCAGCAATGGTGGTTTCTTCCTTCTCACCCGTCGCATGGCCCACTCCAACGAAAAACCCTGCCAGCAACAAGGTGACACGAAGCATCGTGCTGCGGGAGTAGGTTGGCATTGCACACGGCCGATTTGAGTCCAGTAACTGGAAGAGGTCAGTAAAAAGAGGCAATGTCCACATTGCGGGGTTGCGGGCGGGAGAAAAGGCATCGAACAGAATGACATCCGGCTTCAAAAGGAGCTTCGCGCCGGGAGTTTTCAGAAAGGTCGGAAAATCGCCGAGGCGCAGTTGCCAGTTCACATTCTTTTCGCCATTCAGAAACTCCACGTCATGTGTTTGGATTAATTGCCGCACCGGTTCTTCATATCCCGCGAAATAGCCGAGTTCCTCTTTTTTCTGCAGGGAAAATTGCAGCGGTTCCAGCGTGTAATCGAAGCTGATGACGCGGAGCCTGGCCAGGCTTTTGCGGGCCGCGCGGAGAATAGTGAGCACATTGGCGGCGGCCCCCAAGCCGATATCCCAGATGACGAATTCTCCCTGGTGCTTTTCCAGGCGGTCGAGGAGTTTGATTTGTTGCAGATAAAGCGCTTCCGCTTCTGCCACGGGACCAATCACAGGATGGAACGTTTCACCGTATTCCGTCGAGTGCAGGCTCCACGCACCGCTCGTGAGCTGAACCAGTTTGTAAGTGCCGCTTTGCACAGAAAGCTTAAGAATCGGCGAAGCGCTGGAGGAAGTCGGTGTAGGCCAGCTCAATGCCTGTCTCCAAATCCATTTTGGGCCTCCAACCGAGCGCAAAAAGACGTGAACTGTCCATCAGCTTGCGTGGAGTCCCGTCGGGCTTGGAATCGTCCCAGATAATTTCGCCAGTGAAATCGATGATACGTTTCACAAGCTCGGCCAATTGCTTGATTGTCAGTTCCTGGCCCGAGCCGACGTTGATGAATTCTTCCTCACTGTAGTTCTCCATCAAAAAGACTGCCGCACTGCCCAGGTCATCCGCGTGCATGAATTCACGGAATGGCGAACCAGTGCCCCAGCAGGTGACGGCTGGCAGGTTGGCGACTTTAGCTTCATGAAATTTGCGGATCAACGCTGGCAATACATGGGAGCTCTGCGGATGGTAATTGTCATTTGTGCCATAAAGATTGGTCGGCATGACAGAAATGAAGTCGCAGCCATATTGGCGTCGGTAAGCCTGGCACATCTTGATCCCGGCGATTTTAGCTACTGCATACCATTCGTTGGTTGGTTCCAAGGGCCCAGTGAGCAGGTATTCTTCTTTTAGCGGCTGCGGAGCCAGTTTCGGATAAATGCAAGAGCTGCCGAGGAACAAAAGCTTCCTGGCTCCATGCAAATAGGCGGTGTGGATGAGATTGTTCTGAATTTGGAGATTTTCATAAAGGAACTGGCCCGGTAACGAATCATTGGCCAGAATGCCCCCTACTCTTGCGGCTGCAACAAACACATATTCTGGTTTCTCATTCTTGAAAAAGGTTTGAACTGCTGCCGTATCCAACAGGTCTAATTCAGCATGGGTGCGACCGATTACATTGGAAAAACCCTGTTTTTCAAGTTCGCGCCATATGGCACTGCCTGCCAAACCGCGATGGCCGGCCACGTAAATTCTGGAATTACGCGAGATTTGCATAGTAAACGTCGCAGCTAACGGCATTTTCGCGTAAATGCAAGCATTCGGGGGCGAAAGAGTGGTTTGGGATCACTTAAGCGGCCTTGATTGCCAAACATTGTGCCGGGGAGTGCCTTATTTTTTAACACTCGTTTGGTCAAATCAGTTTGCAGGCGCAAATTCCTGTGTAAAACATCACTGTTGACTTTGGCACTGAGATTGCTAAAACGGACATTGCGGTAGACAGAAGGCAATAAGTGAACAAACGTCCTAATTATAAAACCGTCTTCTGTTACGTTCACGCCGCAGTAAACAGAAAAGGTAAATACAATGAAAATCCAAATGAGTCGTAAGTCGGGCTTCACACTGGTTGAAATCATGATCGTCGTCGCCATCATCGGTCTGTTGGCCGCGATCGCGATTCCGAACTTCGTGAAAGCTCGCACCACCGCCCAGCAAAATGGTTGCATCAACAACCTCCGCCAGATTGACGGTGCCAAAGAACAATGGGCTTTGGAAAAGAAAAAAGCTGAAGGTGATCCGATTACTCAAACCGAAGTGGACGAGTACATCAAAGGTGGCACACCTAAATGCCCATCCACTGGTGATACTGCCAGCTATGACTATGGTGATGTAGGCGCAGATCCTACATGCGAAAAATCAGGTGAAACTGCCGCGCATGTGCTGCCTAATCCGCAGGTCACCCCATAATAGTCTTTATGGCAAAAAGGCTTAGGAGCAATCCTAAGCCTTTTTTGCTTTTAAGACGGTATGGAAACAGCTTTAATCCATGTAAGCCTATTATGCGTGTTTTTAACAAGGTTGAATCGGGTTTTACGCTGGTCGAAATTCTCATCGTGGTAGCGGTCATCGGACTGCTTATCTCGATCGCAGTGCCGAACTTCGCGAAAACCCGCAAAGTCGCTCAAGCGAACATCTGCGTGGAAAACTTGATGCAAATTGAATCGGCCAAACAAATGTGGGCTCTGGAAACACTCAAGGCCGATGGCGACCCCGTCGAACCCGATAACTTGATTGGCATGACTCTTTACATCAAAAAGACACCCGAATGCCCGAGTGGCGGGGAGTATGATTACAATGTGGTGGGGACGAATGCGTTCTGCAGCTTTGGAAATCAAGTCACTCCTCCTCACGTTTTGGAATGATAAACTCACACCTGGGGATTCGTCTTCAGGTTCTTTTGTTTCAGATTTGAACGAGTCTTTTTGCTCATTGTCTATAAAGTGCAATTCTAACACATTTTCGGTTTAGCTATGGCGGAAGTCATTAAAGTCGAAAAGTTGACAGTAGAATTTCCCGCTGGCGGAGCAGGGCAGCAAACCAAGGTCGCCGTTAAAAACTTGAATCTGACGGTGTCCTCGGGAGAAGTCTTTGGTTTCCTAGGACCAAACGGCGCGGGAAAGACCACAACCATGAACGTCCTGCTCGGGTTCGTTAACCCGACCAGTGGTTCGGCTTCCATCTTCGGGGTGGATGTCCGCCAGCCGATTGCCCGGCAGCGCATCGGGTATCTTCCAGAGTTGACCTACTATTACAAATTCCTGACTGCTGAGGAATTGCTGCGTTTTTATGCAAAAGTATTCCGAATTCCCAAAGACCAGGTAGAAAGTCGAATTGATGAGGTGTTGAAGCTGGTGGAGTTGGAGCATGCCCGGAAACGATTGATTAAAACGTATTCCAAAGGGATGCAGCAACGGGCCGGCCTGGCCCAGGCGTTGATCAACGATCCTGACCTGCTTATTTTGGATGAACCAACCAGCGGTCTCGATCCGATTGGCCGGATGAAGGTTCGGGAGATTATTCAACGACTTAAAAACGAAGGGAAGACCGTGTTCTTCTCCTCGCACGAACTGGGTGAGGTCGAAACCGTGTGTGATCGCGTGGCCATTTTGAACCAGGGAGAATTGAAGGTGACAGGCCGCGTTGATGACCTGGTAAGAGAAAATCAAATGAATCTCGAGAAAATTTTCCTCGAAATGATCGGCTACAAAAGTCCAGTCACAGTATGATGAATAATGCGTTTGCCCTGGCCGGTATCGTCATTAAAGAACTGTATCGGCGCAAAGATTTCTACGTTCTCTTTATTCTCACAGCCCTGCTGACCCTGTTGCTCGGCTCGATCAATTTCTTCAACGAGCAAAATATCGCTCGCTATGTAAAAGAGTTTTGCCTGCTTTTGATCTGGATCGCCTCGCTCGTCATCGCGGTGACTACCACCGCGCGACAGATCCCGGCGGAGCGCGAGCAACGAACGATTTTTCCGCTCCTGGCAAAACCTGTTTCACGAGGGGATCTGATTTTCGGCAAGTTTCTCGGCTGCTGGATTGCTTCCGGAATTGTTCTGGTGGTGTTCTACGTTTTCTTTGCGGTGATTACCGGTGCTCGTGAGCATCACATTCATGTCGCCGCGTATTTCCAGGCATTTTGGATGCATTGGATGATGCTTGGGGTTGTGGTGGGAATGGTTCTGCTGGGTTCAATCGTGTTTGCAGCGCCATCTTCCAACTCCACCATTTCGTTTGTTGTCATCCTCGGAATCCTGTTGGTCGGACGGCACCTGAATAAAGTTGCCGATAGCCTTGCCGAACCAACCAGTTCGATTCTTTACACCGTTTACTACGTCATTCCTCACCTTGAATTTTATGACCTGCGTGACCTGATTGTTCACAATGCCGGCTCAGCTCCCTGGTGGGCCGTCGGAGTGGCGACGATCTATGCGATGGTTTATGCCGCTCTGTTTCAGTTTGTGGCATGGATGACGTTCCGACGAAAAGCTCTGAATTAAAAATGGCTTCACCACGGCTCATTTTACTGCTGCTCCTGGCGAGCGCGTTCAGTCTCTCCACAGTGCTGGCACAGTGGCACCAGAACTGGGCTGGCAATCGTTCTGACAACGGGAGCGCTTTGGCGGTGGTCATGGGCGATAGTCGTCGTATTTTCGCAAATCACTTTTTTACCAAGGCAGACGTTTATTTCCACAGCGGTTATTACCCGAGCATCTTTGATGCGCCCAAACAGCAGGAACGTTCGCACATGGAGGAGGATCTTACCCAAACCCACGATGACGAGGATGAGGATGATCACCATGCGCACGATGAGAGTTGTGATCATGGGGAGGAACATGGTGAAGCAGAGTTCCTCGATAAGCCGCGGAATATCATCGATGCGTTCGGTCGAAATTTTTATATCACCAGTCATTCCCATTTGGCCGAAGGGGAGCAGCGCGAAATGTTGCCGTGGTTGAAAATCGCGGCAGAACTCGATCCGCAAAAAGTGCAGACTTACACCGTCGCTTCCTACTGGTTGCGGAGTAGATTGAACAAACCGAAAGAAGCAGAACAGTTCCTGCGGGAGGGTTTGCGAGTCAATCCGGACAGCTACGAGATTCTATTCGAGTTGGGGCGAATTCAGCGTGAGAACTATACCAACCCTGATAATGCGAGGAATCTTTGGGAATTGGCCCTGCTGAAATGGAGGAAACAAGAATCGGCCGGTCTGAAGCCGAACGAGTTCAATTACCAACAGATTATCGGGTTCCTTGGAGCTTTGGAAGAACAGCAGGGAAATGTTGTCAAAGCCATTGAGTATTTTGAGGCGCTAAAGGAAGTGTCACCGGCGAAAGCAGACATCGAATTACGCATCGAGAAATTAAAAGTCGCGAGCGAACCTCAATAGGTGGTTGAACTTGCGAAGACGCAGAGAGCCAACGTTTCGGGCAATCGTTATTTATAGCAGCCCCCGTTCCACCCATTCTCAGACAGGCCTAAGACCTAATCAGCAGTAGCTTCGCTTTTTGCGAAGATACGGTTGGCTTCCTCGAGGCTTTCTTTAGACCCGATGTCGTACCAGAGACCGGGAACTGTCCAGGTATAAAAAGGTGTGCGCGGATAGAGCCATTGGACAAGGCGCCCCGGTTGATCGGGATTATTGCCTTCGGCGATGTATTGCTTAATCAGCGGCAGCGTATTCTTCGGATAGTAGTAAAGAGCGATGGCGCTCAAGGTGCTGGTTGGATCCTTTGGTTTTTCTTCGAAGAATGTGATGCGCCCTTCGCCGTCCACATTGATGGAATTATACTTTTTAACTTCATCAAGACTGCCGACATCGTACACGCCGACAACGGGAGCATTTTTTTCCCGGCAAACGTTTCCAAAACCCTCCAGGGCTTCGCTAAACAAATTATCGCCAGCGACCACAATCAAATCGTCATCCACATTTTCTTTGGTGATGACAAGGTGCAAATCGCCGATTGCCCCGAGTTTGTTGGTATCGTCGGTTGACTTATCATTGACGATAGTAAAATCGAGCTTCGTCGCTTTGGTGGCGCGATAATTATCGGCCCATTTCTGGAAGTGATCGGCGAATTTGTTGTTGGTGACAACATAAACGCGGTCGATGCCGCCGATGGGCTCAATATTGTCGAGGACATACTCGATCATCGGCTTGCCCGCGACCGGCAGGAGCGGTTTCGGTTGGTTTTGGGTAAGGGGATAAAGGCGGGTAGCGTAGCCAGCGGCCAGGATCAAAACTTTCATGGTCTCCTTAAATATTGTTTTCGAAAAGGCTCGGAGCGATTTCGCGGGCGAGAATTTGCGCCCTGGCTAAAATTTCCACACCGGAATCACATTGCAAGGCATAGTCCGCAAGTTTCCTGGCGTCCTCCATCTTGAGGCGCCGGATAAGAAACTTGATTTGGGGAACGGTCGGTGGAGCCACGCTAAGTTCGTCCACCCCCAACCCAAGTAATAATGGCACCAGCACCGGATCGCCAGCCATCTCACCGCAAACCCCGACCCAGATGCCGTTCTTGTGTGCGGCTTCCACCGTCATCCTTATGAGTTGCAGAATCGCTGGATGCGTTGGTTCGTAAAGATGGGCGATCTTTTCGTTTAAGCGATCGACGGCGAGCGAGTATTGGATCAGGTCGTTGGTTCCGATGCTGAAAAATTTGGCGTGTTTGGCCAGAACATTGGATGCGACTGCGGCCGAGGGTATCTCGATCATCGCACCAACTTCCATATCGGGATTGAACGGAACATTCTCGCACTTCAATTCCGCTTTGTATTCTTCCAGCAACGCATTGGCTTTATTCAACTCGTCCAGACAGGAGATCATCGGATACATCATCTTGATGTTTCCTTCGACACTGGCGCGGAGAATGGCGCGAAGTTGAACACGGAAAAGGTCTTTCTGTTGCAGGCAAAAGCGGATCGCCCGCCAGCCCAGAAAAGGATTCATCTCCTGCGGGATCTGGAGGTGAGAAAGAAATTTATCGCCGCCCAGGTCCAGAGTGCGGATGACGACTGGCGCCGGTTTTAGTGCTGCTGCCACAGAACGATAGGCTGCATATTGTTCTTCTTCTGTCGGCAGAATCTCGCGGTTGATGAACAGGTATTCCGTGCGGAACAAGCCGACTCCTTCGGCGCCGCAAGCCTTCACTGCGACGGCATCGGTGGCCTGCTCGACATTCGCGGAAAGAATGATGTGTTTACCATCCAGCGTGACGGCGGGTTGATCGTGGATGCCCTTCAGGTGTTCCTGAAGATCAACCTGTTTGCGCTCAAGTTGCCCGTATTCGAAAAGGGTTTGGTCGCTGGGATCAAGAATGACTACTCCGTTGTAACCGTCGAGCAACGCATATTGGCCCGTTTCAAGGCGTTTGCTGAGATCCTGCAACCCCACCACAGCCGGGATCTGCATGGAGCGGGCCATGATCGCAGTGTGGGAAGTTTTGCTGCCGCCATCCGTGCCGAACCCAAGAACCATGTTACGGTCCAGCAATGCAGTTTGGGAGGGGACAAGGTCTTCAGCGATAATGATGCAAGGTTCTTTCAGGTGGCGAAAATCAATGCCATCGAGCCCCATTAAATTATTCAGAATCCGCTCCGAAACATCGCGAATATCCGCCACGCGCTCGCGCAGGAAGTCATCTTCAATCTTGCTCAACGTTGCCGCATATTTTTGCGCAAATTCGGAGAAGGCATATTCCGAATTTACTTTTCCTGTTTGAATGGCTCGGGTGACTTCCTCGATCAACAACGGATCTTCGAGCACGAGCAGATGCGCATCGAAAATCGTGGCATGTTCCGCACCAACCCCTTCCTGGACCTGCCGTTGCACATCGAGGATCTGCCGGCGGGTTTCAGCGAGCGCGCGTTCGAGGCGTTCCATTTCTTTGGGAACCTGTTCGTCAGAAATGGAGTAATGCGGAATGGACGGCTTATTCTCCCGGAGAACGATGATCTTTCCGCGACAAACGCCTGCTGAAACGGGAATACCCTTGAAGCTCTTCTCTCCAGCTTTGACGTGCTCGCGCATGAAAAATTGATTAAATCGGATTAACTGAGTTGAACACTAATTCTTCCGGCGCCAGCAGGCAATGCCGGAACAAGTCCAAATTAAAACTGTGACTCTTCTACACCCATGTGCAAATTAAAAGTTAGCGCAGCAATTCACCAGATCATCGAATAAAATGAGTGGCTATCCCATCAGAAACGCTGGAAATCATCATTTTGCCGACAGGTAAAGCCGCTACCAAAACCATTCGTTCCCCGATTGAAAGAGTGTCGCACTCTGCTATATGGAACTTATGAAACGGGCACTCATAATTTTCTTCGCGCTGACAGTTTTCAACAGCGCCCACGCGGAAGTTCAATTCAAGACAGTGGAATACAAGCAAGGTGACGCCGTTTTGGAAGGGCTCCATGTGTATGACGATGTTGCCACAGGCAAACGCCCGGGGGTGCTCGTTGTCCATCAATGGAAAGGGTTGGGCGATTACGAAAAGAAACGCGCCGAGATGCTGGCGAAGCTCGGATACAACGTTTTCGCAGCCGATATTTATGGAAAAGGGATCCGTCCGAAAGAAACAAAAGATGCCGCTGCCCAGGCTGGTAAATTCAAGAAAGATCCCGACCTGATGCGCGAACGAGTGAACGCTGCTTTCGAAGTGTTGCAGAAACATGCACTGACCGATTCCAGGCGAACGGCGGCAATTGGATATTGTTTCGGCGGCACTGTGGTCCTGGAACTTGCCCGGAGCGGTGCTGATGCAAATGGTGTGGTGTCATTTCACGGAGGTCTGGGCACTTCGCAGCCTGCCGGTGAAGGCATGAAAGCAGAAATACTCGCTCTGCACGGTGCTGACGATCCGCATGTGCCTGTAGAAGAGGTCACAGCCTTTGCCAAAGAAATGCGGGAGGGAAAGGCTGACTGGCAATTGATCGCTTACGGAAACGCCGTTCATTCCTTTACCGATTGGAACGCTGGCAATGACAATTCCAAAGGCTCAGCCTACAACGAAAAAGCCGACAAACGTTCATGGGAAGCGATGAAGCTGTTTTTCGCGGAGTTGTTCAAGTGATGTGAGTGCATATTGCTGACAGGGCAATGCGATGTAATGTTTGAAAGCTATGTGCGCCTCGCCGCGCGCAGTCGAAAAACTCGGGAAAACCACTTGCGCCATGTTGTAAACATCGTTAGTTTTCGCCGCGCTTTGACCCGAAAAGGTCTAAGTTCCTCAAGTGGGCTGGTAGCTCAGTTGGTAGAGCAGTGCCCTTTTAAGGCATTTGTCCAGGGTTCGAGTCCCTGCCAGCCCACCATTTCTTTTTCCGTATGGCTTGGGTTTACATATTGCGAGGCACTCGTGGACGATATTATATCGGCGCGACGGACAATTTTGATCGTCGATTTGCTGAACATTGCAACGGAAAAGTCCACACCACCGCACGCTTGGGATTCCCTCTGGAAATTGTGTGCAAACGCGAATTGCCGTCTTTCTCGGATGCTTTGGTCCTCGAACGGGAGTTGAAGAAATTAAAGAATCCAAGATTCGCAATCTCTCGGTTGCAATCTGGTTGACGTTGTTGGTAGAGCAGCCCCGATTTTCGGGGTTTGTCCAGGGTTCGAGTCCCTGCCAGCCCACCATTTCTTTTTCCATGACGGTGGTTTACAACGAAGATTGCCATCAGGTGCCGCCTGGATGTCGAGTTCAGTCTTCTGTTCGCGTTCGGTAGTATTGGTGAGGCAAACTTTCGAGGCGGGGATCACTGAAGTGCCTCGGTGCATTGGTAAATGTATTCGTCAGAAGCGGAATCCAATCGAGCAGGTCGCTGGAGCCTTCCAGAATGAATGTTTGCCCTGAGACGCCCTCGATGCTGAAGCCGAATCCATTCGTTCCGAAACCAAATTGGCCATCGTTCAAAAGGATCAGCGGCGGAGTTGCTGCCGTTTGAAGAACCTCCTCCAGGAACCAACTGGACGAGTTCCCGTTGATAAACCCACGCGCACGGAGCATGGCACCGGGCGAACTCGATACACCGCTCCACTGCCAACCGCCCGGAATCCGTGTTCCTGTTCCCACACTGGTCCATACCGCTTGATCAGAAGAAATTTCCAAAGTGGCTGCTTCAACTTCAGAGCTAATTCCACCTCGCAGCCACTGGATTTCCGAATCATTGCGGCTCAGACTATGAACGGGCGGAGCTGTGTAGCTAAGCCGTCCAATGTTTTTGCGTGCTCGTCCGTATAAGGTTGTGAAGCTGCCACCAACGAGAGTTTTTCCATCGGCCTGAATGGCCAGAGAGAACACTGCCGAGTTGGTTCCAGCCACATCCATGTCGAAGGCGGTATCCAAACTGCCATCGCTATTAATACGTCCCAGTCCGTTTCGAGATCCTCCGGCCAGATTGGAAAACGCTCCTCCCACTAAGATTTTTCCATCTGCTTGCGCAACCAACGCACGGACGTAAGAATTGGGCTTCGGAGCAAAGGCAGTATCCAGAATACCGTCGGAATTGAACCTTACGAGGTATGATAGAGCTGAGTTGCCATTGTAGCTGAAGAGTCCACCGACAATCACCGCGCCGTCTGGCTGGAGTGCTAATGTGAACACCCACTGGTCCGATGATGACGAGCCCCATGTGTATATGTGGTCAAGGTTGCCACTGGAATCGAACCGGACTAGATGATGAGTTGGACCCAGGTTGCTCGGAAGGAAGCGACCTCCGGCAATGATTTTTCCGTCCGTTTGAACCTGCATCGACTCCACTGCGGATAGATAGGTAAGAAAATATGGACTGGACCGGCTAAAAGAAGAATCCCAACTGCCATCCGAATTCAGGCGAATCAAAGGATAGACAGGCACTGGAGGTGTGGAATTCGGAGCATAGCCTACTAGAATTTTTCCATCAGGCTGAAGCGCCAGGCAGGAAACAGTCCCGTCAATATACGGAGCATAAGACTGATCGAGAGTGCCATCTGCATTCAAACGGCCGATAGACGTGCGCGTCTGCCCCGCCAAATTCGTGAACGAGCCTCCCACCACGATTTTCCCATCGGTTTGCACAGCCAGAGCGCGGACGCCGCCGCCACTCACGCTCACATTGAAACTATCGTCACGCCTGCCGTCGGAATGAACGCGGGCGACACGGTTGCCGGGTGAGTTGGTGAAGTTGCCACCCATCACGATTTTACCGTCGGGTTGTATGGCCAAAGCATTGACGGAACCGTCTGCGTCTGGATTAAAACTATCCGCATACCTGGGCCAGACATGAATGGTTTGACTTTGCATACTGCCGAGGGAATTCGTGACCACTACATGGTATGTGTCTCCGGTTGGCAAAGGTGCAGACACGTTGAGAGAGAAATTCGTCGCACTGCTTATAAGCACTCCGTTTTTGTACCATTGGTATGACAAAGGACCGCTACCTGTTGCGGTGACACTAATAGTAGCGCCAGCCGTTATGGGTATCCAAAGGTCTCCCGTTTGAGCGGTGATCACTGGCGAACCAACCGAACTCTCGAGCACACTGGCAGAACCGTTATTATAGCCACCAAGCACAACGGCTCGGGCCCGAAGGGTGGCCGAAGAAGGAATATCAACACCTGTTGCTCGCCATCCCCCTGCAATTCGTTCGGCCGCAGGCAGGGCTGACCAGGAGGCACCGCTCCAATATTCAAAGCTGACCCGGTTTGCCTCTGGACTACTGCCGCCACGCAACCAGGTGATGGTTGAATTCTCAAGGGCAAGTGTTTCAGTGACTCTCGATGAACTGTTCAGACGCCCAATGTTTGAGCGCGATATTCCCCACAAATTTCCGAAAATGCCGCCTGCAAATACTTTTCCATCTTTACGTGGAGCCAAGCAGTGTATGTCGCCCGTGAAACTTGGATTGAAAATGGCGTCCACCGTTCCATCTGGATGCAATTGGGCAACCCCCATATGAGTTTGTCCTCCCAAGGTGCCGAATGCACCAGCCAACAGAATCCTTCCATCTGCCTGGAGAATAATCGAACGAACCGTGTTGTTTGCTTCGGGCCGAAATGCCAGATCCAGAGAGCCGTTTACGTTGAGTCGGCCAATTCGTTGGCATGACTGTCCTCCCAGCGTGGTGAAATGGCCGCCGACAAGAATTCTCCCATCTTTCTGCACGACAATTGATCGAACCTCGCCATTGGCATTCGGGTTGAAGCTTCCGTCCAGTGAACCGTCTGAGTTGAGGCGGCCAATTCGCTGGCGTGACTGCCCGCCGAGGTTGCTGAACTGTCCACCGACCAGGATTCGTCCATCAGGCTGCAAAGCAATGCAGTTTACAATTGTGCCGAAGTTCATTACAGGATTGAAAGCGGCATCCAACGAACCATCCGCATTAAGGCGTCCGATCCCCTTTCTGGCCTGACCGGTGAGAGTTGCGAAGGAGCCTCCAACGAGGATCTTGCCGTCCGATTGCACGACACAAACATTCACGTTGCCATCTGCTCCTGGATTGAATTCCGTATCAAGGCTGCCGTCAGCATTCAACCTTCCAATCCGGCTCCTTGATTGCCCCGCCAAAGTTGTAAACGCGCCTCCCACCAGGATCTTCTCATCTGGTTGAACGTTCAGGCAAAATACGCTGTTGTTGGCTCCTGGGTTGAAAGTTGTATCCAACGCGTCATCGGGACGAAATCGACCTATGAAATTTCGCTGTGAACTGGCGAGCACTGTGAATTGTCCACCGACCAGGAGACCGCCGCCCGGTTGCAACGCCATTGCATAAACGCCTGAGTTGGCTCCGGGATTGAATGAGTCAGCTCCGAAAGAACTCAAGAGCGCTGGTTGACTTCGGATGCTGCCAAGTGAGCTGCTTACCAACACTTCGAACGCATTCGCCGCGTTCTGAGCGCTTGGTGGGCTTGCCGTCCAAAATGAGCGTGTTGCACCGGCCAAAGCCGCTCCGTCTCTGAACCACTGATACGAAAAGGGACCGGTTCCGACAGGTGCCACGTTGAATCGCACTTGAGCAGTGGTTCCCACAAATCGGTCACTGGGCTGGCTGCTCAGAGCGGGTGAACCAATCCCACTCTCGACGAACCATTCGGATCCACTGCCGTAGCCACCCCGCAAATAAGCCCGGGCTCGAATCGTAGCATTGGACGGCAGGGCAAGACCGGTTAATTGCCATCCACCTGACACTCGTTCAGGAACAGAAAGATCAAGCCAATCCAGACCATTCGTGGAGTAAGCAAGGGAGGCACTGCTTGCTTCCGGGCTGCTGCCACCGCGCTGCCAGGAGATTGTAGAACCCTCTAAAGTGAGGCTTTGAACCGCAGGCAAATTATTGTTCAATCGTGCGATCCGACTTCGAGATGAGCCTCCAATTGAAGTGAAATTGCCACCTGCCAATAGTTTTCCGTCCGCCTGAAGCGCGAGGCAATAGACCGCAGCGGAGGCACTTGGATCGAAGGTGTCCAGAGTGCCATCCAGATTCAACCGCACTATATTCGAGCGTGACTGACCGCTGACACTATCGAAGCTACCGCCTGCCAGAATCATGCCGTTCGCCTGCACGGCGAATGTGCGAACATCGCCGTTTATTTCCGGATGGAAGTCGGCGTCAATGGATCCGTCGGTGTTCAGGCGACCGATATGTAATCGTGTAAGGCCTCCAAGAGTATTGAATTTGCCGCCTGCGAGAATTTTCCCGTCTGCTTGCAAGGCGAGGCAGTATACCGCCTCGTCGGCTTCTGAATCAAAATCGTCGTCGAGTGAGCCATCTGGATGGAAGCGCGCGATCTTGTTCCGCCCGCCCTGGGCGCTCGTAAAGTTTCCGCCTGCGATAATCTTTCCGTCTGGCTGCAGGGCCAGTGAATAGACGGAGTCGTTGATTGCGGGACTAAAGCTTTCGTCGAGCGAGCCATCTTCGTTGAGGCGTCCAAGATAGGCGCGCGCCACGCCCGAGAGCGTTGTGAACGAGCCACCCACGAGGATCTTTCCGTCAGGTTGTGTCGCCATGACATAAACGTTTGTGTCCGCTCCGGAATTAAAGAAAGGATCCAGGCTGCCATCCGCATTCAGTCTGGCGATACGACTGCGGCTTTTGCTTGTAAGGTTTGTGAAAGCACCGCCAACAAGAATTTTTCCGTCAGGCTGCACACTGAGACAATAGACAGGAGTGCTGGCTGGGCTGGTTATTCCCGGGCTGAAAGTTGTGTCGAGCGAATCGTAACCATAATCGAAATGAAACCGCCCGAGCCCATTACGGGTCGAACCTGCCAGACTTCCAAAAGCTCCGCCAACCAACAAGTTGCCATCCGCTTGCACTGCGAAGGCATAAACCGTGTTGCCTGCTCCTGGATTAAAACTGTCAGCAGTTTGGGAATGAAGTGGCGCAGCGAAGCTGAACACGAAGAGCATTATAAGACAAAATGCTGAATTAATTCTAAAGTGATGGACTGGTTGCATAGTGGATTCCCTGCTTTTGAAAACTGAAGTCCAGAGCTTTGAAAGGCAAGGCCGAACCGGCGCAAAAACCCGACTTATCGGCGGGGCTCGGCATCTTACTCCATGGAGAAATTCACATTCAGATAGGCCGTTGCAAATGGCCGGATTTACATGATGAAAACCTGCTTGCCACTCCGGACAGATTGCAAGGTGGCGCGGTTGGACTTTAGGATTTGAATGGCCGTTTCGTTGGGAAGTTGAAACTGGTTCAAGCTGTAGCTGACCAGGGTATCGCCGTTCTGCGCTGTTACACACGCTGTATCTTCCACCTCCACTCCCTCCAAGGCTTGATGCCTGGCCGCACAGAAACCTTTGCCTGTGGGACCGACGATCCATTCGACTGCATTGACCAGATGAGTCAGCGCATCCTGGATCAAGCCGCCGCCGGTTTCATGGTTGTTGTAATAGACGTCGCGGTAAGCCGGGCGAAGGCCGGGATCCCAGGCGTGGCTGTGAACATCAACGATCATGAAAGCTTTCCTCGCGCGTCCACCGTGATCTTGCGCAACGAACCATCCGCTTCCAGCCACCAGATTGCATCCTGCAAATTGACACAGGGACAAATGTGATTGGGAATCACGGAAACGCGTTCGCCGACTTTGGGCCGTTTCTCGCAGCGCGACACATCCACCTGGCCATGCTCCTCGCTCAACGCTGAAATGCGGGCGGCTGGATACTCTATAATGTGACCATGCCCGCTCTCCTTCGCTGGCCCACAGAGATCGCTTGTGAAAGTTTTCGACCCTCCATCAAGGACAACCTGGCTTTCCACCGCGTCACTCACCACCGTGCAAATGATTTGCGCCGCGCAATCTTCCAGCGGGCAATAGCCGCCCCGGACGATGTTCATATCATTGAAGACATACGTGCCCGGACGAATTTCTGTATATTCCTTGACCAGGTGGGATTGAAAAGCCGTGGGCGTTGATCCGCCGGAAACGATCCCCGCCGACAAACCGCTTTTTGCCCAGAGATCAATGGCTTCCTGGAGTTTCACTGACACTGCAGCAAGAGGTGCTGCTTGTTGCTCAACCGATTGCCCAATGTGGCCGGGATAACACAGGATTCCATCCAATCGCAGACCGCGGCTCTGATCGATCAACTGGGCAAGCGCCAGCGAATCGGACGCAGTCGCCACGCCGACGCGTTTCATCCCGACATCCATTTCCACGAGCACACCAATCGTGCTGTTCGCAGATTGCGCCGCGGCGGCCAGGGCTTCCACACCAAAGGAACTATCCGCCACCACGCGCATCGTCCGGGAGTGAGCCAGTTCCGCGAGGCCTTTGCATCGGGCCAGATCCACGGCGGGATAAGCCATCAACAGATCTTCTGCTACCGCCTGCAGTTGCTCGGCTTCTCCGACTTTGGCAACGGTCAGCCCAATCGCGCCTGCCTCAATCTGCAAACCGGCGATGAACCGGCTCTTATGGGTTTTTGTATGCGGACGAATGCCAAGATTGTGCTGCGACGCGTAGGTGGCAAGTCTTTGGATATTGCGGCGAACGATCGCTGCATCCAGGACTAGTGCTGGGGTCGGTAACTCCGCGAGGTTCCTCGCTTGATCCAAGTCTTTCATTTTATGATGTTGATGGCGTTGCTGGGCGGGGTTGCGGGAGCTTTGCTCATATCAAGTAGGTACCGATTCCAACATGGGAGCAACTTCCGTTCAACACCAAAGTACAAATAGAAAATCCGTGGAATCCCAAAAAGCAGTTAACCTAAATCCGGCAGGTTCAATACCGCTGATCTACGCTAATGACCGCTAATCAGAGGGGGATTGCATTTTGGACTGCGCTGGCAGAGCGCAGCGGCGACAGCGCTTTCGGGCGTATTAAGCACCAGGAAATTGAAAACTCCGCATTGGGCGTCCGAAAGCGGTGTCGCGCTTCGCTTGCCACCGCAGTCCAAATTCGTCTCCTCGTGACCGGATAAAATATCGGTTGTCCCAGCAACCTTGTCCCAGACCACGTTTTTGAAGGTTTCAAAACTTTTTTTCTGGCTCCAAAATTATGCGCGGAGATTTTTAAGCTCCATATTTGGTTCCAAAATTATGTGCGGAAGTTTTTAAGGTCCATTTTTGTCTCCAAAATTATGTGGGAGCTTTTTGAAACTCTTTTTTTGGACGCAAAATTAATTTTAGAAGTGTTTAAGGTCCATTTTTCGCCCCAAAATTAATTTTGGAACTTTTTAAGGAGCTTAAAAACATTCAAAACACGTCACAAGTCGCTTTAAATCAGATACTTGCCCGGGTTTTGTTGGTTCCTCGCTGTTTTCGGTGGAATTACCCTTCAGAAATTCCAGACTTCCTCTCTTCCCCTGGAAAATTCTCTCTGCTTACGCCGTTTTCCGACATCTTTGCGCAGGAAATCTCCCTTTAGGGTTAAACTTCGTTCAACGGGTTTAGGGGTTGATTGCGCACATCAACTATGTACCTAATTGTGCAGACAAATGGATTTTACAGCGATCCCAACCACTAATCGAGCAGCGGACATGTTGCCGAAGCATGAGCAGTTGCGTGCCCATCTCTTGCGGGAGTTGAGCGAAGGCCGACTGCGGCCTGGGGACGCTCTCCCGACGGAAGTGGAATTGGCGGCTTCATTTAGTATATCGCGGAATACGGTTCGCCAGGCACTGGCTGAATTAGAGCGCAGCGGCATCATTCGCAGGATCCCCGGGCGCGGAACCTTTGTGCATGATGCGGCCATTCAAAAGCTGCGATCCGGGCTGGATATTTTTGCCCTGGTTATTCCCGAAACGCGGACGGGTTATTACCCATCGCTGCAGCGCGGTTTTAATGAGGGTGCGAGTAAATTGCGCAACCAGGTGATCGTCTGCGACACGGATAATGATCCCTTCCGGCAAGCGGATGCCCTGCTTCAATTGATGGACCAAAATGTCGCCGGGATCGCACTGGTGCCGACAATCACTCCGACCACTCCGGTTTATCAAATCCGCCCGCTTCACGAGCGAGGAATCCCGGTCGTTTTCTGTCATCGCAGGGTGGAAGGGATTTCAGCTCCATTGGTGACTTTCTCAGGGTTGGAAGTGGGGCGCCTGGCTGGGAAGGCGATGGTTGAACGCGGCCATCGCCGGGTAGCATTCTTCAGTGCGCATCGAGCAGGATTGGGCGGGCAATACGAGCAGGGCTTGCGCGAGGCATTGCACGTTTGTGGAGGAGAGTTGCAGGAAGAATTTATCCATTATGATTACGCCACAAAAAAGGCCGATGACCATGAGCGATATTTTCAAACGAGCCTTGAAAAGCTGGTCCAACATCCTGAGCGTCCCACTGCCATCTTTTGCGCCTTCGACTCCGAAGCGGAACTGGTTTACCTGCTGCTCAACCGCATGGGAATCAAAGTGCCGGAGGAACTTTCCATCGTCGGTTTCGGCGGTGCCTGGCGCGAAGGAGCGATCACGCGTCGCCTGACTTCGGTGACAGTGGACGAAGAAGAACTGGCGCGACGGGCGGTGCAGTTGTTGGAAGAGATGCGAAACAGGGAACGGCCGCTCAACGATATGACGGAAATACTCATGGCGGTGAGTCTCAGCAACGGCGAGACGCTCGGCGCGGTGCCGGGTGATGCGTCGGTTCGCAAAGAATAGGATGCGAGCGCTTCTGTCATTATCAATTGTTCGCTACATGATGCTGGTTTCGACATGGCGCGACGTTGATCGAACGCGGCATTTACCATTTCCCAGTGATCGTGAAACAAGGCAGCATCAGTTTCGTCCACACGGATGCTGATATAGATGAAACGCTGGAAGCGACTGACGACGCGCTCCGCGAACTCATTAAGAAGTAATTACGACGTCAACCTGTGGTTTAATACATATGCGACCGATGATAGATGCGCACCTGGATCTAGCCTGGAACGCGCTTTATTTTAACCGTGATCTTTTGGCGAGCGTTGCTGAAGTTCGACAATCCGAGAGCGGCATGACCGATCACCATGCGCGCGGATCGAACGCGGTCACGCTGCCGGAACTTCGGCGGGCAAATATTCCCGTTTGCATCGCGACCTTGATAGGGCGGAGCGGTCCGGACAAACCGCAGCGTCAGCAGTTCAATCGCACGGACCTTGATTACGCTACCCAGGCGATCGCCTATTCGCATGCCCAGGGACAATTGGCCTATTATCGTCTGCTCGAAACACAAGGTCATCTGCGCTTCATTACCACGCGCGGGGAATTAAAGACGCACTGGGATTCATGGATGGCATCCCCGGTCACGACGCCTCTCGGAATCATTCTCGGGATGGAAGGGGCCGATTCCATTCTCAACCCGGAGAATGTGGAGGCCTGGTGGAAACAAGGATTGCGGTCGGTCGGCCCCGTGCATTATGGCCGGAGCCAATATGCGCATGGAACAGCGACGAATGGGCCGCTAAGCGAATCGGGGATAAAGCTGCTGAAAGAATTCATGCGCACGGGGATGATTTTGGACGTCACACACCTCTGCGATAAATCCTTTTTCCACGCGCTGGAGATTTACAACGGTCCGATGCTTGCGAGTCATCATAATTGCCGCGCGCTGGTCCCTAATGACCGACAACTGGCGGATGAACAAATTAAACTTTTAATTCAACGCGACGCGGTGATTGGAACAGCGTTTGATAATTGGATGCTGCACCCAGGCTGGAAGCGCGGTGAAACGAAACCAGAAGTGGTCGGCATCGAAGCAGCGGCGGATCACATGGATCATATTTGTCAACTCGCCGGCAACACGCAGCATTGCGCTTTCGGTACCGATCTGGATGGTGGCTTCGGCACAGAACAAACCCCCGGCGACCTCGACACGATCACCGATGTTCACAAACTCGAACAGATCCTCGCTCAACGCGGTTACAAGGACAGCGACATCGATGGGATTTTCTTTGGCAACTTGCTTAGGTTCTTCAGTGCTGCCCTTCCTGAGTAATTCGAACTTCACGCGTTTCCCTGACGGCTCGAAGGGCGCCGCTCGTAAAAACCAGCGGATAAAGCCGCTCGTAATACCACAATTTAGCGAAATAAAAACCGATGGGGGCCGGTTGGGGCCATTCGCCGCTTTCCACTTTTCGGATTAAGTATTCGGTCCCGCGTTCTGCTGCTGCGAGCGTGGCAGTCTTCGTTTGTATCGAGAGAATCGGAATTCTTAGAACTGCAGAGATCGACTCTACCGCGAGCGCTGTTTCTTCGGTGGACGATGGAATATTCGTGGAACCGCCCCAACCGCCGTCCGCATTCTGCGCCGAAAGCAGCCACTGCAGCCCGCGATCGAGTGACCGTTGGAGCATCGGGGATTGTGTGTCCAGAGCGCTTAACGCCAACAGCACGCGCGATGTTCCGTAAACCGGATTTTCATCATCGGGACTGGCTTGATTTCCAAACCAGAGCGGAACCCAGGAGCCGTTCTCATTTTGCACGCGTTTGAGGTAAGCCACTGCTTTGGTAATGCCTTGGCGCAATTTCTCTAGGAATGTTGCATTCAGATGGGGTGACCACGCGTAAGCCGCCCGAATGAAATGCGCTGTGATGTCCTGGCTGCTTCGATCGAATGGCAATGCGCCCCATCCGCGACAGAATGTCGGGATTCCGCCATCGCGATTCTGGACGCCCAGAAGCCATGTTAGACCGGCAGTAGCGGCATCCAAAGTTCCCGGGTGCGCGTGACGCAAGTGGAACAATGCAAGCACTGCACCAGCGGTGTCGTCGGAATCGGGAACTCCGCCCGGCAACTCTGTCCAAGCCCAACCACCAGGTTTGGCGTGAGTATAGGGATGTTCAATCTTGTGTTGTTCGCCGATTAGAAGTGCAGCCAGTGCAGCGGCATCTTTCTCATCCAATACTCTGCTGGTTTCACTTTGAAGCGCATTGATGGCGAGTGTCGTTACCCACGTGGAAAGATTCGAATCTATAGGCCAACTGCCATCCGCGCGGACGGATCTCTCCAGGAAACCAACCGCTTTGATGGCGGCAGGATGGGCGGAGAGTTCCATCGCCGCCAGGCTCATCAGAACAAAAGAGGTCAGAGGAATCGCCTCCAGAAAGCCGCCGTTCTCAGGCTGGATTTTGGCAAGGATTTTGAGCGTGCGCTTCTTTGTGAGATGCCGGATCAGTCGAGGAATGGGATTCTTCGGCGGACAATGATGAAAGAGCGTCTGCCCGATTGCGATGAGCGCGGGTAACGCGTAGCTGACGACTGGCAATTGCAACGCTCCATAAACCTGGTGAGGAAATACTGCCAATTCGAAGGGTAAAGAAGGAATCCGTTCCCATGCTTCACGACCCGATCCAAGACGATTTCCGAGGACGCAGGTCATCAGGATCGGAACTGAGAACGTGCGATCTTTGCCGTAACGCTTTTCGATGGCAGAAACCAACTGGCCGATTGACTCGCCATTCGCAGCTTTGGTTAACCACTGGCGTGCTCGGAGACAATTTTCCGCATAACGAAAGTCAGCATCGAGCACCGCGCCGAAAGCAGCCCAGCACAGCGCGGTTGTGCTGATATTGCTGATGCTGAGAAGAGTGTCTCCCCAGCCACCGTCTGCATTCTGGTTCCCGGCGAGCCAGTCGAGTCCGGTTGCAATCAATTGCTGATGCCTGGGATCAGGCGCTTTAGAATTTCGAGTGAGCACTGCGAGGGCGCATACCGCCGTGGCCGTGGACAAAGCGCTGCTGGAGAGTTCACCAATCCATTTCCCGGACGTATGCCGCTCAGCCAGCAAGGTGCGGACGGCAGTCGCACACGCCACATCCAAACGGCTGCATCCGGCGGGAGTATTGGTTTGCGGCGCTGAGTTCATTTGTTCTATTGCCATTAAATCTGCGCGTGACGTGATTGTGCCGGAAGCCATAACGTTCAGAAACATTTTATGGATAGGCCAACCAGTATTTCCCAAATCAAAAAGGCGTGCGCGAATATCGCGAGTGAGCTGATGAAAATCCATCCTGCCGTGGGGAGCCTCGGCGACAAACCGGCTCAGGACGATATTATCAAAGCCATTTATCAACTCACCAAGGAGCTGGAAACGATTAAGAAGAAGGTGGCTGCGGTGGAACGGCAGGAAGACACGCCTGAAATGTGATCAGATGCTTAGGTGCCCCAGTGCGAGCAGACCATAATAGGTGTATTCGCAATCGAGTTGATCATCGTTCCAATGACCGTAAAAGCCTCCTTCGTTGGTCCAAAGAGAATCTACGAAATCCAGGCATTGCTCGCGCACCGGAGCGATGTCTCTTTCAAGGCAGGCCAACGCGTGCAGCGCTGTCGCCGTGGAGAGGAGATCGGGGACGGGAATTTCTGCGCTGGCGTTAAACCCGCCGAGCTTATGTGCCCGCTGCAGAAGCCAATCGCCAACTGCCGAATTCACAGGCATACCAAGATTTGTGAGAAGAACAGCGGCGGCGGCAGTAGGATTTGTGCCGGCAGTTTTCGTGTGGATATCGTTCGACCATCCGCCATCAGGAGTTTCGAGGCGTTTCAAACTTTGAACCAGTTGAAGAGGATCTGGAATCGAAACGCCGAGATCCTGTAGAGCACCCACTGCTAGAAAGGCGGCGTAAACCGCGCCGAAATCCTGGCCTTTGAACAGGTTGAACCCACCATCCTGAGAACGGTAAGCCGCGATCTGGCTGGCCAACCGCTCGCGAACGAGCTCCGGGCATCGCACCTTGGCGGAGTGCGCGATTGTTCCCCAGCAACGCGCCAGGCAGCAGAGATGAATGAAATCGAGGGCAGCAGGATCGGTGAACTGCAATAGATAACGGGACACAGCATCGGCGGGAACAGCAGCTTGCACGGCGAGCAAGCCATCTAAACCGAAGACCGAGTAGTAAAGGTCACTTTTCCCTTCGCGATCCTGGAAAGCGCCTTCGCTGGTTTGGTGAGCGTTGAGAAATGTTTCAACCAGTCTCGCTGAGTCGCCGAGAAGATTCGGCGCAAGGCGGGCGACCTGCAACATTTCCAGACGCAAGTTCACGAGGAAAAATGCGTCGAAGCCGCAAAACGGAGCGCGGCTGTGTCCGAAGGATCAGCCGCAGCAGCCAGGGATGGAACTGGACGCTTAGAATATTCCAGATTGTGTCCATCTGTATCCATCTGTGGTTTCTCTATTGATGAACTCTGCTAAGCCACCTTGGCTTCGGGCTGCGTTTGTTTGTTCTTTTGCTCGAACTCAGCGCACCAGCCTTTGATTTCCGTGTCGTTGAAGATCTTGCCGATGACGCGGCGCAACAATCCTTTGAGACTGGCGTTTTCGACATCGCGCAAGGAACGGATTGCTTCCTCCTTGTATGTTTCAAGCAAGGTGCGGGCTTTTTCGTCCACTTTCAATTCCATGTAGAGAGCCTGAATTCTTGCGGCATCGGGCCTCGTTGCAGGCTGCCACAAATTATGGAGAATGCCGCGGTGTTCTCCGCTGGCGCGTTCCAGCGCGATCGAGAGCAAAATGGAAGGGCGCAAACCTTTGATGTCTTTGGCCTGTTCTTCCGCCTCAAGATCGGCGAGGTCATCACGGATCTGGTAAGCGATCCCAAGTGCTTCGCTGTATGCCTGCAAAGTTTCCTCCAGTTCGTCACATTGCTCGAGACTCGCGGAGATAGCGCCGAGCTGTAGTGCCACCTGGAAAGCTGGAGCCGTCTTGCCTCGGAATATGTTAACCACCTCCAGGGTGGTGAGCGGTTTGGGATTTCGTCCCCAACTGAGCTCCTCGCCCTGACCACAGCAGAGTTCGCGTTGACTCTCAGCAGCAGCGAGAATCATGCGGGCCTTTTGTTCTGCGGAAAGGCGCGTGGAAGCAATCAGGCGGTAACCTTCACCAATCAAGAGATCGCCGACATTGAGTGCGATCGGTATCCCGTGTTGTTCGTGCAGGGTGTTCTGCCCGTAGCGTTCTGAATCGGCATCCTCGATGTCGTCATGAACGAGGGATGCTTTGTGAAAACATTCCACGGCAACGGCAATCTTGCGCAGGTCATCGGAAAACATTGTGCCGCCATCAGTTCGCAATGCCTGATATGTCGCGACACTCAGGAAGGGACGCCAACGTTTGCCGGCGCGCATCAACCATTCGCGAGCAATGCGTTCTGCTTCTCCTTCCACAGATCCCATCAAGGATTGCAACGACTCAGCCGTGAACCACGAATCCACTTCATCTCTCAATGAACCGAGATCCACGCGGCGCGTTTTGTCGTCGCTGGTGAGGTGGATATAATCCCAAACCCAATCGAGATCGACATTGGTATCGATGCAATCGTCCTGGAGCAGGGGAACGGCCACACCGGGAACAGCGGCCGCTTCCATGTAAGGAAACGCGCGTTCCAGCACGCTCAAACAACTAACCCCAACAATCGCTTCGATCTTCCCCGTTTGAATCAGCGACATCACAATCGCCGAACCTTCCGCCACCAACACAGCGTAGCCGAGGCGTTCGGCTTCGTTCTGTAGATCCTGAATGGAACAGAGACCGCACTGCTTGCACAACAAGCCGAACTCATCGAAGGGCGCCGGACATTTGCTTTCCACCCGCAGACATTTTGGGAGAAGCAAAAGGCGTCGTTCGAACGGGACGGCGGCTAGCGTTTCACGCCACATTTCATTGTTGATCAGAACGCCGACGTAATCCCGGTAAATTGGATCGCAGCCAAGTTGGGCAACGAGTTTATCCGCGTGCGTCTTCAATTCGTCTGAAGGCATCGGCGGGACTGGGTTGAACTCCGCAACGTATCTTCGTGTGGCGTGGAGAATTGCGGTTCGTTCCGCCGGTGTTTGCGGAACATTCTTTTTCGGCGGACGAATGCGTTGAATCGGAACGGGCCTTGGCAAATTGAATGTGATGGGCTGCATGTAATTTTTTCCTCCGTTTCGAATTTCAGTTTGCGACAGACTCCTTTTCGACACTCTCCACCAACTTGCGCGCCTTGGCAGACGCATCGTGCGCCACATCCCTGTAGGCGCCAAAGTCAGTGAACCAATACTTCTTGGCCAGGCGATACATCCAGTGTTTCTCCGGCACTTCTTCACCGGGCAACCATTGGCTGAAGCGTGGCTGCATTGCTTCGAGTTCCGCCATGGCAGTCTGACGCACCGTTGTATCACGGGCGCCATGTTTGAGCACCAGGTTTTTTACCAACTCCGGATTCTCCAACACCACGCATCCCCGGGTCGCTTTCCCAGATAGCTGCCTGAAGTCACGCAGGAACGCTGAATCCCGGAACACATTGTAGATGTTCCGTTTGTCAGAAATATTATCGGTCGCAAACTGGATGATGGGACAAGGCTCAATCTCTCCTTTTGGACTGATGTGATGGCTGATGCCGGTCACCATCGGGCAAAGAGCTTTGCCCTGGTGATCGTAGTACGCGTCGATGATCGCAATGGGCATTTTGGAACGCATTTCCACGACGAAATTTCGCACCTCGACGAGTTGCTTTGGATGCAATGCGAGCTGCGGATTCATCTTCGGTCCCACGGGACGATAAGTGTGGTACCAGACGTAATGCACCCCTCGATCAATCAGCTTCTGTAGCCACTCTTTTGTAAGAAGATCATCTATATTTGTTTGGCAAACACTGGTCGCAACGCCGGTGAGGATCCTCTCACGAATGCAGTTGTCGAGCCCGCGTAACGTACGATTCAGCACCTCTTTATTTCCACGGCGTTGATCACTGACAATGTCGGTTCCTTCGATACTGATCAATGGAGTGACATTCCCAAGGCGACGGAGTTCCGCTGCCACTTTCTCGGTGATGAACTGTCCGTTGGTGAATACCTGGAAATAACAATCGGGATGTTTCGCAAGAATCTCCAGCAACTGCGGATGCATGAATGGTTCCCCGCCCAAAATTCCGAAGAAGGTGTTGCCGCGCGCTTTCGATTCGGAGATGAGCCGGTTCAATGTTTCGGCTTCGATCATGTCTCGTTCCGCCGCAACATCCACCCAACAGCCCTGACAGCGGAGGTTGCAGGAGTTGATGATGGAAATGTAGAGAAAGGGAGGAAAGTATTCGCCCCGTTTTAAGCGGCGCTTGAATTTCTCCACTGACAACATCCCTTTCACGCCAAAGTTCCACATGAACTTCCACAGCAAACGTTTGTCAGCGGAACGAAAGGCGCGAATGGCAAGTTGTGGCAGCATTTTTATTTAGAGTTATTTTGCAAAGCAGCAGCGGCTTTGGCTTTGGCCGTTTCCGCGCGTTGCGCGATTTCTTCAGGTGACGGCAGAGCCATCAAAACTTCCGCAGGGATGTCTCCGGCTTCCGCCAGTTTCACCAGGCAACGCTGCCTTTCCTTCAAGGCTTTGTCCGGATCACGTTCCTTGGAGAAGCGGGACTGGGCGCGTTCGCTACGGGTGCGGAGCATGGCATAGACATCACCGCCGAGCAGAGCGGAAATATCGATCTTCATTTTTTCCCGCTGCAAATCCGCCGTCGTTACGATGTCGCCATTGATCGGCCCCGTCTTGTATTTCGGAAACATGATCGCTGCTTCCGGACAAACGCGGGAACACGCCGGACAATTTGTTTTGCAGCTATCGTTATTCTGAACCTCAATCTTGTGATCCTGATCAACGCCGTAAACGCCGAACAAACAGAAACTCAAACACTGCATGCAGTTGGTGCAGCGATCGTAATCAATCACCGGGAACCATGGCTTCCACTCGCCTTGCTTGACGGCTTCACGTTCCACACGCGCCGATTCCGCCTGTTCCACAATGTGTCCAGGAGCGCTGTCTTTCTGGATCAGCAAGACATTCGGACTCTCTGTAGCAACGGAACCAGACTCAGTCGTGCAGGTGACCGTGTAACCGTTCTCGAGCAGCTTCTGCAGTGTCTCAAACCTTGTTTGAACTGGTGTTTCTGCCAGAACGATGCGCAACGTTTTCTGATCTTTCAGACTCATAGTGGTGCAGATTGGTTTGCTTTGGGGCCGGACTCCTGGGAGGTCGGCAAATTTGATTTCAAATCTGGTTGAAGCAAGCGTTCAACAATTTCATCCGCAGTTTGAGAGCGCATATTCAGGACTTCAGTCGCGTCGGGAGCCAGCGGAGCTTGAGCCGCCGCAAACAACCACTTCACCGCCCGAGGATAGCAGGCAGCTATTTTAATCTGACCACTTTCGACCTGGCGCTTCAGGGAAGGATCCCGTCGCGCCGATGATTCACACAAATCCGCTACCGCCTCGAATGGAACATTCGCTTCGCAGAGTTTGCGCAGGACAGCCTCTTTCACTTCTTTCGGCACCACTTGAGCGTAGGCGCAATGACAGTAAATGATCTTTGGTTTACTCATGGGCAGGCGTCAGCAGGCGGTGCGTTGGGTTGGGGCGGCCGGGACGAAAATGTTCCAGGTGATCGACGACCAGCTTCAGTCCGGGCGTCTCGTTCTGAACATCGGTCACAGCCTTCAAGACGGTATCCCGTAATAATTCAGGTGAAGCTTCTGCTCTCAAATTGATGATCATTTGTGCGCGATGAACTGGTTCCTCCAACGATTGCGAAAGCTCCGCAATATAATCGTTACGAACCAGATTGATCACAGCGACATCCCCGAATCCGACGTCGGGACTCACCGTCATCTTCAAATGACCGATTTCTACTGCGTGTCGTCCCAGTTCGCATTGAATGAGTTTCGCGATTTCTTTCAGCGCGGCATTGGCGTCAATGCCTTCGCCGCTCGACAGTTCCAGTGTGCAATTCAGCCAACCGAGCAACGCTTCGCCTTCTGCGTAAATATCATAGTCCAAAGGCACTGCCGCACTCGCCTGCTGTAACTCTGTTTGGATGTGATGAAACCACTCTGCAAGACCGCTCCCGTCACGGGCTGAAGTTTTGAACAGCGTGGCCTGTGGAAATTCGCGCGCGAAAACTGCCTCTAACTGCGCGGACTGTTCTGCTGTGAGAAGATCGGTCTTGTTCAAAACAATCACGTCAGCCTCCGCAAGTTGTTTCCGAAAGATATAAAGAACCTTGTCCGAGAACTTGCCGCCTTGTTCGACGCCAAAAATCCGCAGTGCCCGAATCGGATCCACCAACACGCTGAGCGGCGCTATCAGGAAATTTCCGCCATAAATTCTGCGTAAAGGATACGTCACCGTTGCAACCAGGTCGGTGCAACTGCCAACCGGTTCGGCAACAAAAACATCAGGTCGGGTTTCATCCGTTAACTTTTGCGCCGCATCCGTCAGTGAATTGAAGCGGCAACAAAAACATCCCCCGGAAATCTCCTCCGTCGCAAAACCCCGCGATCGTAGCATCGCCGTATCTACCAGGTTGGTCCCTTGATCGTTTGTGATCAGTCCGACGCGCAAACCTTGTTCGCTTAGATGTTTTGCGAGTGCAGCCACCGCTGTCGTTTTACCCGCCCCAAGGAAACCACCAATCATGATGTAGCGAGGTTTCCTTTTCGTGGTGTCGGTCAGGTTCATGATTGTTTCTCGAGCATGCGCTCAATGGTTTTATCCAACAGGTTCACGTAGCCCTCCACATTACCGCAATTGATGTCTGGTTTACCCCGCACTTTATAAAGCCATCCATCAGAGTAGGGAAGTTTGTTCACCAATTCGACCTGCTCCTGCAGCCTGGAATTTCCCTCCACGAACTCTCCTTCTGCGATGCAGAAAATATCGCTCATCGCTTTAAACCCTTCGATCCAGCCGATGGCTTGCCCGACACAAACCGCCCCGTTCGGTTCAACCTCAATTTTATGATCTACAATCTCACCCAACATTCGCGTGGCAAATTTGGTGAAGCCAATACGCCAAACGCCTTCCGACTCCTGCGCGATCCAGCAATGTGACGGGCTATAGAGATAATCAACCGGCAATTGCGTCGCGAAGTGCGAGTTCTTATACTGCACTGTTTTTTGTGAGGAAGTATTCACGCGATGATCAGGAAATCTCTGAAAGTATTCGGGCCGAAGCTGCTGTTGGCAAGCGGTGAATCCCGTCATTTGCCTCATTGAAGTCCATGATTTATTTCGATCACAACGCCAGTTCCCCCCTTCATCCGGCAGCGCGAGCAGCGTGGTTGGATGCTTGCGACAAATTTGTCGCGAATCCCGCAAGCCAGCATCGTCTCGGTCAACGCGCCGAAATGGCTCTGGAGGAAACGCGCGGCTCTCTTGCTAATTTCCTCCGTTGCGATCCCCTGGATATCGTTTGGACGTCGGGCGCTTCTGAGGCAAGCAACATGGTTTTTCATCATTTTTCCCGAACTGCGCAGGTCAGCGGAGATGAAATTTGGATTTCCGCGATCGAACACCCAGCGGTGAAGCAACCGGCAGAATTTTATTTTGGCAAAACCGTTCGCTTCATTCCTGTGAACGAGCGTGGAGTCATCTCCCTGGATTGGCTGGTGGAACAACTCAAAACGAAGAAGCCGCGACTGGTTGCAGTGATGGCTGCCAACAATGAAACAGGAGTTCTCCAACCATGGCGCCAGATCTCAGTCCTCTGTCGCGAACATGGAGTGCCGTTCTGCTGCGATGCAACTCAGTGGCTGGGCAAGCTTCCGGCGAGCGGGCTGGGTGAATGCGATTTCGTTATCGGGAGCGCGCATAAATTCGGCGGGCCACGCGGCGTCGGTTTCCTGAAACACTCCGCTGGACAGAACGCTTCTGCGCTCATTCGAGGTGGCAAGCAACAGAACAGCAGGCGCGCTGGCACAGAAAACCTACCAGGCATCCTCGCAACAGTGGCAGCATTGGCTGCAATCGAAAATGCGCTGGCAAAAGATGAACATCTGGCGCGCCAACAATGGCGTGATGACTTTGAAACTCGCTTGCTCGCGTCTGTTCCAGGAGCGCGAGTGATCGGCGCGAATCAGGAGAGGCTTTGGAACACCAGCATGGTCGTTCTGCCGGACACAAATTGCGCATTCCGCTGGGTCGTTAAGCTGGACAAGCAAGGCTTTGCGGTCTCCACCGGCTCAGCCTGCGCCAGTGGCGCGGAACTACCTTCGCACGTGCTGTCCGCCATGGGTTGTCCCGCGCAAGAAATTTCAAACACCATCCGCATCAGTGCTGGTTGGGACACGTTCGCCACAGACTGGGAGCGCCTGCTGGGTTGCATCATCTCGACAGCCCCCGTCAAGGATGGGCGCCAGATGGCTCGATGAATCGTTCGAAACAAAATGGTTCCTTTTGGCGCACCGTGTAAACCGCACCCATTCCTGCGCGACCCAGTAATGCCAAAATCTCCAGTTGCGGAAATTTATATGCCAACTCAGCCGGGGGTGGTTGGGACGAATAATCCATTCTTGTTGTTGAAGGCCAGCTCACGGCATAGTTCTCAAGCCAATCCAAACACAACCAACATGGATCTTAAAATTCAGTGTCATTGCGGGACGAAGTACAAGTTTGAATTTCAACCGGTCGATGGGCGCGTTCCTTTCCAGGTAATTTGCCCGACGTGTGGAACCGACGCGACGGAGTTCGCCAATAGCCGCGTGCAGGACATGATGGGCGGAGCTCCGGCAACACCTTCGATTGCTGCAACAACAGGCGCCGCTCCGATGTCGCCAGCCATTAGCGCAGCGTCATCCGCCCCAGCAACGTCCCTTCCATCGAAACTGCGGGTGCGTTCAGAGGCTCCGGCGCCCGCAATCCATGACGATCAGAGCGATGGCGGTGCTGCGCCGGTGGCCAGGCCAGCTCGTGCGCCAATGTTCGTGCCGCCACCTGTCACTCCTCTACTGGAGCAGAATGAAGGACTCAGCCCAAGGTTCTTTCTTGGCGTGCTCGGCGGATTGTTGGGAGTGCTGGTCGGTTGCCTGGTCTGGTATGCCTTCGTTCACTTCACGGGCAAAAATTTTCGAATCGTAGCGGTGGTGGTTGGGTTTGCAGCAGGGTTGGGAACCAAAATTTTCAGTAAGGATCTCGGCAAGAGTGAACTCGGATCGATCACCGGCGCGTTCGTCCTGGTGGGGCTTATCTTTACGGCATATTTCATCGGGCGCGATCGCGTCCATGGTTATGTCGGCGGCTTCGAAACCGAAATCTTCAAAGAGGAGGTCGCCTACGCAAAACGCGCTGTGACCGCTGTTCCCAAAGGCACCGAGCAGGAGATCCGGATGTTTCTCGCCAGGGAAGAAGTTCTGGACGACGAAAAACCGGATCCAGCGGGAGTGGATCGTGACGAGGTGCGTCTGTTTCGCGACGTGCGGCTCGGGCACTACAAGGAGTTGGCCGCGGGCAAAATTCCCGAGAAAGACTACTTCAAAGTGATGATGCGTTGGGAACACGAGGTAAGTGTCGCCGACGCAAAGCACACTCTTGCCCTGATGCCCACCGGCAGCGATCGCGAGATCCGCGCCTATCTTGCCGAACAACACGCCAGATTCGGCGAGGAAGGTGAAAAGCCTAATCCAAACGCGATCAGCAAGGAGGAGATAGCCACGTTTCGCACTGAAGCACTGCCGGAACTGAAGGCCCTGGCGAGCGGGGAACGCCCGTTCCAGGAGAATACCGGGGACTACAAAACAGCCAAGGAATCACTCGACGAATTTGAGAAATCGGACGAGGGCGGCTGGGCGAAATTCATCTATTTCTTTTCAGGGTGGGGACTGGGCGGTTTGGGCATAATGGTGCTCACCGTGGGTCTCGCCTATAAAATCTGCACCCACGCAGACTAGGCGTTTGTTTACAAACACGGTAAACCAAAAATCCACCATTTTGACTCCCCCGATATTATCGGAAATTCTCCGGCGGCTGTCTCCTCTAAGGAGCAAGGCGTTCGATCTTCCAAGTGTTCTCATCCCCAGCGATGTAACGGAACCTGTCGTGAAGGCGATTTGCCCGGCCTTGCCAAAATTCGAACTCCGCTGGAATGATGCGAAAGCCCCCCCAGCCACTCGGGAACGGGACTTTCCCATTCATGAGTTTGCGCTTCATCGTTTCGTATTCCATCTCGAGCAATTTTCTCGACATGATAACCCTGCTCTGGCGCGAAACAGTCGCGGCGATCTGGCTTCCGTGCGGACGCCGAAGGAAGTACTGGATGGATTCAGCGGTTGAGATTTTTTCTGCCTTGCCCTCGATGATCACCTGGCGCTCAAGCGCGATCCACGGAAACAGAATGGAGACGTTTGGGTTTTCTCCCATCTGACGTGCTTTCCTGCTTTCGAAATTAGTAAAGAAGACGAAACCACGTTTGTCGTAATTTTTAATCAACACCGTGCGTGTCGAGGGTTGGCCCGTTGCAGAGACCGTCGCCAGCACCACGGCGTTCGGTTCGGTCAGGCCCGCCGCGCAGGCTTCCTGGAACCAGCAGGTGAATTGCGTAACCGGATCCGGAGCCAAATCTTCCCGGCGCAAACCCTTTTGAGAATATTCAACCCGCATCGCCGCGACGTTTGAAGATTCGGATGATCCGGCATTCTGTTGATCTGTTTGCATTGCCTGGCGCTTCTTTTGAAATTCAGCCTGAGCGTACTGCCAGGGAGTCCGATGGGAATTGACCTGAGTCAATTCGATTGCATTGGTTGGTCCGGGGCTCTCGGGCAAGATTCGTTGAGCTCTTACCAAATGACGTGTTGGCGGTCGCCGCTTTTTGCGAAGAGGATGGGTCAGAATGAAAGGAATGCCTTTTGCCATCGTTTTGGTTGCTCTGCTGGGCGTCGTCTTGTTCTTCGGATTCCGAGCTTCCGAACGCAGAGCGCCCGTTCAGGACAATTCTGAATCCGGCTACCTGGTCTTTGAGGTTCAAGGACGCCTGAAGAGCATCGCATCAGATTCGCGGAGCGCGGTGATCGAGCATGAGACAATTCCAAATTACATGCCCGCAATGACAATGGCTTTCCCGGTTAGAAACCCCGCCGACCTCACTGGATTGAAAGAGGGCAATGCCATCTCGTTTCAATTCGTTGTGACCGGCAACGATTCATGGATCGAGCGAGTGAAAAAACTGCGCGACGATGCCGTAGCGCAGTCGCCTGCCGGAGATCGCTCCAGCCGCATCGGCAGTTCAGGATCTATTCCCTCTTTGGACGTCGGTGATCTTGTTCCGGATTTTCGACTGACCAACCAGAACGGCGAGCGGTTTCATTTGAGAGATTTTGCCGGAAAACAGGTTGTCTTAACGTTCATTTTCGTCCGATGCCCGGTTCCAAACTTTTGTCCATTGATGTCGGAAAACTTCCGCAAGCTTCAGGAGATGTTGAAGGCATCCGGCAAAATGGAGGATGTTCGACTGCTCAGCATCACAATAGATCCGACTCACGACACACCTGAAGTCTTGAAAGCCTATGCGTCGCGATACACGCAAAACTTTAGCGAATGGATTTTTGCTACTGGCGAAGAGAAACAGATTGATACGTTGCTGACGCAATTCATCGTTTACGCGGAACCCAATGCGGGAACGATCACACACGAACTCGTGACCGCTTACATCTCACCGGATGGACGCCTTGCCCAGGTCTGGCGGGGCAACGAATGGAAGCCTCAGGACATTGTTAACACGTTGCGCATGGGGGAGGAACAGATACAAACCACCGAATCCAATGCTGTGAATCACAGAAACTGATCGAAGCTTGATGTGAATCAAACAGGCCATTGCGAATCTGAATATCATGAGGGCGCTTATGAGAAACCTTAACATTTTATTCGTCGCGTCACTTGCACTGCCTCTTTTGCTGGCAACCGGTTGTGGTGGCGGCGCTGATTCCAATGCTGCGTCAAACAATGATCCATCCTCCACAACATCGGCTTCGGCTGTGACGGTTCATGATGTTGCCATGCGAGGCGAGGGCACGACGTTCTATTTCGAACCGAAAGAGCTTACAATTCAACGAGGGGACGTGGTGCGATGGAAAATGGTGGATGGAGCACCGCACAACGTGAATTTCACGGGACAAAAGATCCCCGAGGGAGCGCGCGTTATCCTGGCGAACAAGAAGAAGCTGATGGGAATGATGCTCGTGGCCGCCGGCCAAACCTACGAGATGAAATTCACTGAAGACTTCCCCTTCGGCGACTACAATTATGTTTGTGATCCGCACATCGCTTTCAACATGACCGGCAAGATCACCATTGCAGAGAAAAGCGAACTCGCCTCCTCAGAGTAGTCGCGGGTGTTTCGCGGCAAAATCTCCGCTGCCACGGCAAAAAACGTGTATATTGGATCGCGCTACGGACGCGGTCATGTTTCGACACCTTAACCGCGTTTGCAAAATTGCAACGCACTCGGCAATCTGCGGTCAAATATGGGCGCTCAAAATAATCAGCCGAAGGTCACCTCCCGAATCTCCCTCTCTGAACTGGGCCGGGAGCCGTTCCGCATCTTCTTCCCGGCAGCCGTGCTCGCCGGGCTGTTTGGGGTTTCGCTCTGGCCGCTTTTTTTCGGTGGTATGACCAGTCTTTATCCCGGGCAAGGGCATGCCCGAATCATGGCGTATGGCTTTTTCGGTGGTTTTATCTTTGGATTCCTGGGAACCGCGATGCCTCGCATGCTCTCCGTTCCGCCGCTCGGATTGAGAAACGTTTCTCTGCTCTTCACTCTGTATGTGGCAATGAATATTGCGTTTGCAACAGGGCATGTTGCATGGGGCGATGGCCTTTTCGCAACGTTACTCGTATTTTTTGCGACCGCCATGATTCTTCGGGTCCGCCATCGCGAAGCGCTGCCGCCGCCAGGATTCGTGCTCGTCGGAATGTCTTTCGCCTGCGTGTTCGCAGCCGCTGTCATGGCTCTATGGCAACATCAGAATCCCGAGACCGGAGCCTATTGGCATTCTCTACAGAAGTTGCTCGGTTACCAGGGATTCGTGTTGCTGCCGATTCTGGGCATCGGGCCGTTCATCCTGCCGCGCTTTTTCGGCATGCCCAGTTCCCATGATCTCCCAGACAGCATAAAGCCAAGCTCAGCGTGGAGGAAAAAGGCGGTTCTCGCTCTTTCAGCAGGACTATTGATCGTGGTCTCCTTCTTCATTGAAGCCGCAGGCAACCTCAAAGTGGCGTACGGACTCCGGTTTATCGTTACGGCCGCCTACCTCCTCCTGGAATTCCCATTCCGAACCGCTAAAGCAGGGGGGAACGCATTAACACTGTCGCTGCGACTTGCGCTCGCTTTGATGGCAGCCGGTTTTCTCGCGGTCATGCTGTTCCCAGCTTACCGCACAGGGTTGCTTCACCTGACGTTGATGGGCGGTTTTGCGGTGGTCACGTTTGTGGTGGCCACTCGGGTCATCTTTGGACACAGCGGTAATCTCGCCAAATTGAAACTGCCAAACCGGTGGGTATTTGTGGCAGTTTCGTTGATGATCATGGCCATGGCCACTCGCCTCAGCGGCGATCTCTGGCCCAAGCTCATGGTCTCACACTACAACTATGGAGTCCTGGTCTGGGCCGCCGGTGTGTTGTTATGGGCGTGGAAAGTTTTGCCCAGGGTGTTGGAGGCTGAGCCGGAAGATTGAAGACAGAAGTTACGGTCTTGTTTCGTAGATGGTGGGCGCGACAGGGGTCGAACCTGCACGGATTACTCCACTGGATCCTAAGTCCAGCGCGTCTGCCAATTCCGCCACGCGCCCAACTGAACGGGCGGGAATCTAACTTGTAAAATGCCTAAGGCAAAGCGTGATTTGAAAAATACTGGTTCCCTTTCGGAAGCCCACACTGCGTTTATCGAGCTGCAACTTTCTCGGGTTTGCTCGCACTGATCATCACACTCAGGCGATTCAAGTACCTTCGAAAAACCGGGGGAGCCAGCCTGCCAGTGTAATCACACCCCAATAAACCCCATCCAACCCATTTTCGTTGCTGCAACGGAAGCGCTTGCGTTATAAACCTCGGTTATGGGGCGGCCTCGCTCGTCGCTTGTTTTAGTTTCCCCTTTCCAGGGCTGAAAGCCCGTCATGTGATAGCCTGGGCTGCAGCGAGCCCTGCGAGCAAGGCCCAGGTAAAGATCACCGGAAATCCAAAGCTCTGTAAGAGCGACATCCTTGTCCTATACTCTCAGGGGACCAAGAGGGGGCACAAACAGTGTCGCCCCTACAGGGCTGAAAAATTGTCCGCCGTAAACCCAGGCCTTGCTCGTCTGACTCGCTGCAGCCTGGGCTATCACATGGCGGGCCTTCAGCCCTTAACTAGTGTAGTGTCCTGTAAATCCATTTATGTATTTACGCTGATATTTGGCGGATTTTCTGAATTTTGGCGAGGATGTCAGCTCCTTTGGCACGCCATTCATAACGCGTGGGATTCAGGTTTCGTTGC
>JACDHS010000235.1 GCA_013820875.1 Verrucomicrobiota bacterium
TCCACCGCACAACGCTTAAACCCTTCGTCATATCGTTTCAGAGCCTGTTTATCTTTTTTCGTTTCCATTGAGTGCTTTCTTTGTCTCGCACTCACCCCCGTGTGTCCACTAAATCGGGGGAACCTCAGCTAGGAGCTTCCGCTCCACCTCCGCCTCAGCGCGTGAGATTGTCCAAGCGTTGTAGAAAGCAATTAACCGCAACGTTCCATCCTTGAGCGCTGCGGCTGATCCTTCGGACACAGCCGCGCTCCGATCTTCGCGGCTTTGCCGCGTTAGTTTGTTAAATCCATGTCTCATCCCATTCACCGAATTTTCGGCGGAATATTCATAGGCCTTTCCGGTACTGATTTGAACATTTGAATGCTTGTTATCAATGACCATATCCAGGCGCCGATGAACAGGCCGAGTCCCCAGGTGCCAGCGGTGTTCCCGGCATCCAGAGGCAGATCGGTTCCGGAGATCATGCCGTAGAAGAGGCGCATTTTTTGGATGAACCACCACATCAGGAAAAGGAACCCAGCCACCGCGAGGGTTACCTGTGCGATACCAGTTCCAAACCGTCGCCCCAGGATGGAACCCAGCCCGGGTGTGGCGAAAAGGTTTATACATGTCAAAACCCAGGCTTCGTCACTGTTCCGTGGCGCACGTGGTTTGAACACGAAGAATCAATCCTTCAACGGTTTACCTTCGGCATCGGTCGTGATGGTGGAACCTGTCAGAATCAGGATGCCTTCGATGAACCCCCAGAGCCATCCCCAGCCGCACGTCACAACCGTCACAAGAATTTGCAGTAAACCGATCCCGATGTGACCGAGATAAAAACGATGCACCCCAAGTCCGCCGAGCAAAATGCCTAACAAGCCCGCAACGAGTTTGGATTTACGATCGTCGAGGAGTGGGGGAGGAGCCTGCGATGCTGCCAGTGAGAACTCCGGGAGAGAACCAAGAGGCACCCAGGCGGAGGATCCCTCCGGTTGCACCAGCGTCCCGGCATTGGCACGGCCCTCGGCGATCCATTGCCGAACGTGCTCGGCCGATACCGGCCCGTATTCCTGACGATCTCCGCCGAGTATTTTATACATAGATTCAGGCAGGCACGTCGATCAAGAGAACGGCGTTGCCGATAAATTTCGTAACACCGTAAAAACGACCACCACTGCGAGCAGCACCCACATCAAATATGCAGGAAGTTTCAATTGGAACAATGGGCGTCCGCGTGCGCGCCGAACCAGTTGATTCAAAAGCAGCAATCCGGCGACCGGCAGCAAAATGACCAATAAAGGATTCAGGGAAAACGCGGTGCCGACATTCCCGTGTAACAGCTGATGCATGCCACGGAGTGCGCCGCACCCGGGACAATCCAGCCCTGTGGAAGCCTTTAACAGGCAGCGCGGATAAAATCCACTCTGCGCCGGGTTGAAAAAGAATAGGACGAGAATTGCCGCGAGCACAATCGCAACCGCAAGAAAGTACCAACCTTTCAAGCGGATTTTCGATTCTGTTGCTGGCGGCAGTTCCATCGCGGCAGTTATTTAAATTGTGATTTTACCTCTGGTTTGTTCAACACAACTATAGCCCAGATTCCAATTGGCAGCCCAACCAGGCAGCAAGGCGAAATACATGGAATCATAGCGATGATGCTGGCGGCCATTGAGAATCCGTAGCTTTCCAGTTTCCGCATTTTGTTCGCGCCAAGGAAGATCACGATGCTGACGACAATGCCGAGGATGTTTCCGACAATGCCCAGCGTGCCTCCCATCATTTGCGCAAATCTTTCGGTTTCCGGACTACCACCCATCCCGGCTGCCCCGATGCCGACACCAAACAAATTTATCAATAGACCGGCGCCTGCGGCAAAAAGACCCAAACCGGCGGTCACGTACAAACCGATCGATGGGCCGCTTACTTTGTCCAGGGCAGCGGGGCGGTCTCCTTCGAAGCCATAGGCAGCAGCGGCAGGTGTGACTGTGCCCGGGACGTACCCCGGAATACCGCCTGCGAGTTCGGGATAGCTGGAAAGCGGTTTCCAATTCGCGCTTGTTTCCGACCAAACAAGTGTCTGGGCATTCACACGCCCTTCAGCAATCCATTGCTGCATTTGTTCCGATGTGATGGGCCCATACTCCCTTTGATCCGCTCCAATGATTTTGTACATGACTCAGTTGTGCCGAACCGGAGGAATTCGGTCAAGAGCGGGAAATGAACGATTTGGGGTGCGTGGATTGCTTAGAGCTGTCTGAAAATGGGTGGAACGGGCCTGCCGCAAAGCGCATTGGTTAATGTGGGAGCGTGTTCGGTAAATGGAAAAAGCAGACAATATCCTCAAAGCAAAGGGTTTTGGCTGAAATCGGTAAGTCATAACTTCCGCTGGTCTACCGCCGCTTAGTTCAAGAATCAAAACGCCGGTCGTATCTGCAGCGCGAGATTCGCGGTGCGAAGCACTCCTATTCGGTGGGGTTTTGCGTAACCGCAAAGCGGTTCGTCTCTTTTATAGTTCTGTTTTGTGAAAACCCTGACTTCTGCCTTCACAACTCGTCGTAAGGTTTGGTGCGTGCGTGTTGTTGTTTAGAGATTTACGGACGGGTCAAAGTTGGCTTTGTTCCGCTTTGAAATGGCAACACGCACGCACCAGACTTCGAGAGATTGTAGAGGGCAGAAGTCAGGGTTTTCACGCAGGAAAACCCCACCGGTTTTGGAATTATCCGTTTTGCAGACAGGCGACCCTTCAGGCCCGCCGGGGACCCCCGCTCGCATTCACTTGTTTATCGGTATGTCTGTAGGTCCGACCGAGCGACCTTCTGACCTTGGAAGGTGTGTCTGTCGATCTGACCGAGTGATCTTCCGACGTTGGAAGGTCTATCTGCCGGTTCGACCGAGTCACCTTCCGACGTTGGAAGGTGTGTCTGCCGGTCTGACTGAGTGACCTTTCGACGTTGGAGGGTGTGTCTGCGGGTCCGACCGAGTGGCCTTCCGACGTCGGAGGGTGCTTCACTGTCTTCCTCTCCCAACGTCAAGATAAAAAAAACTTTCATGCAGAATCATCAATAGAATCAGGGGTCCGGAGTACTGGCAAAATTTGTCCCCAAATTTTGCCAGTACATTGAATGGTCCCTTTGTGGCATAACATGGTTTGTTCGGGACGGGAACGGTTCTGACAACAGA
>JACDHS010000040.1 GCA_013820875.1 Verrucomicrobiota bacterium
CAAGAACCATTCGGAGTCGATGAGATCGGAGGGGTATACGATGGATGCGTTTTGCATCCGCTATTACTATGCACGTAATTCCAAAAGTACAATAACGTTAAAGTAGATTTTCCATACACGCTCTTAGGACCAGAAGGCAACAGCCGGTCGACAACCCTTTCGCGGCTCGGGAGACTTTTTTGACGAGGGCGAGCGTATCCGGAAATTACTTTTGGCAATCTCTATAGTTCACCCACTTTTAATCGCCCCCGTTTACGTCGGGGAGTGATTTTAAACGGGGATGCGCTTCGTGAAAGGTGGAGGGTGACCCTTCCTCCAAAGTATAAAACAAAAGAACATCAGCACTTTATCAAGCTGGACTCCCCAAAATTAATGAGAAAACCGGTTCCGATTTCGCCCGTTTTCCAGAATTTGGACGAAAATCGAAAGCGAAAAGGTCTAAATTCCAGGCTAGACAAGTATCTGTAGCTCTGACGCTTGGCATTGGAGTTGCGGAGAAGGTTTTTATTATTGATTCGCAACGTTAATTCGCAAAGGAGAGAAACATGAAATTCGCACTGGAAGTTGGAAACGAGATGGAGACATTCAAGCTGGAATATTCTTTCAACCAGATCCTTGGCAGTATGGTCATCAAGGTGAATGACAAAGAAGTGAAGAAGTCCACGCGCATTTTCAGTGGGCCGACGCGGGAAGTTCACGATCTGTATCTTGGTGAGAAACAGCCTTTGTCCGTCCGGATCGAAAAGCAGCGCAGGTTATTGTTTGGCCAGGTTAATCGCGTGTTTGTAGATGGACGCCTCGTCCGGTGCTTCCAGGGAATATGATTAGGGAACGACACCGCGAGAGTGACGGACTTTCCAACGCATAAAGAAGTCTTCGCGAGTATCGTCTGAAAGCCAGATTCTATTCTCCTCCCAGTTTCGCGAATCCAAAAAACCTTTTGCCCAGGATGGGCAACGGAAATAAGCCGGTGGCCAGCGAAGCGCCGCCACCAGACAGACGCCCCACAAGTAAATCGCCCTTCGCGGCGGGGCGAGGAATCACGTCGTGACGCTCTCCCGGTTCGTCGGGTGGCTACCGGGGATGGGTTGCTTGTGCCGAAATTGTTACGGCAAGAGCCTATTGCGTGGTTCGCTGAATTGCGAAATACTATCTCATGCACATCAGGACAATTGTCCTTCTTTTTTCGGTTGGGTTGAATCTCGTGCTGGGCATCGGTTGGGGCGTTTATTATTTCAACAATTCTGTTTATTCGCGTCGCCCTGTTATTCGGCAGGTCACTGCCACAACCACAAACCAGGCGAGCGTTACCAATTCCCTGGGCAGTCCGCAAAAGTTGGATTGGCGCGCTGTCGAATCAGATGATTACGCCACTTACATCGAAAACCTGCGTGCGATTGGTTGTCCGGAGAATACCATTCGCGACATCATTATTGCGGATGTGAATTATCACTATGCCCAGCGGCGCGATCGGCAAACGCTCACGAAGGATTTCAGTTGGTGGCGGTCTGATTCAGAGGGCAGCGAGCTAAGTCAAAGACAGCAGAGCCTCGAAGCTTTGGAGAGGGAACGGCGGTTGTTGTTAACCGAGTTGCTGGGGCTGGATTGGGAGACGCGCGAAACGGAGGACGATCCTGCGGTGAGTTCCGGAATTTATCTCGCCGGGCCTGTGCTCGGAAACTTGTCTGAAGAAAAGAAGGAGTCTGTTTATGGCATCGCCGCCCGGGCCCGGTCGCAAATACAGGATTATATCGAGACACAAGAGTTTCTCGGGCAACCAGTGGATCCGGTGCAACTAGGGCGGTTGCGCCAGGAGATGCGGACGGAACTGGCGCAAGTCTTGAATCCACGGCAGATGGAGGAGTTTCTTTTGCGTTACTCCGAAACGGCAGAAGAAATGAGACGCGAAATGCGCGGGCTGGATTTGAGCCCGGATGAATTTCGCAATATTTTCCGGATTCGCGATCCGCTGGAACAGGAATTGGCGATGCTCGGCGGCGCTGCCAGTACCGGTGCGGCGGGACGTGTCAGAACGTTACAAGACCAGATGGATGCCGCTATCCGGCAGGCCATTGGGCCGGAGCGTTACATCGAGTATAAACTCAATGAGGATCCTGCCTTCCAGGAAACCCGCGCCCAGGCAGACCGGCTTGGAGCTACTCCGGAAGCCATGTTTTCCATCTATGAAATCAACCAGGAAACGCGTGAGGAGGAGCAGCGTATCCGCAACGACGCCTCGCTTTCTCCTGAGCAAAGAATTGAGGCCCTGGCCGTGACGCAAGCGGAACAGCAAAAAGCCCTGCAACGCATTCTTGGCCCAGAAGGATTTCAGCGCTGGCAAGACTTGCAGCAGGTGAAATGAACCTGATTTAAATAGCCGCCAAAAACACAAAATAGAAGTCCTTGTCTCGCATGATCCCTTTTCCATTAGCGATTATTAGCGAAGATTAGCGGTTGAACTGCGGTTTTCAGGCCCCTTCTGATTTTGCGTTCTTTCGCGGCGATTAACTGCCTTTTAAGGATCTTCCGTTGGCAAATTTTACCGGCCATTCACAGCGGGTTGAGCTATGGAAGCGGGAGTAATCACATTTTTCTTATCCGGATAAAAAGGCCAGAATGCCGGCACCAGGAAGTAGATGAGAACACAGAGTATGACGGTTAGGCCCAATCCATTTTTCACGAAATCCGAAAAACGATACTTGCCCGGCCCGTAAACGAGGATGCACGAAGGTTCCAACGGAGTTATCAGGGAAACGGAAGCCGCCAGCATGATCGAAATCGCAAAGCTGCGCTGGTCCACTCCCATCTCGTAGGCGGCACTCATTGCAACCGGCAACACCACGAGAGCCGCTGCCGCATTGGACATCGGTTGCGTCAGAAAAATGGTGAGAATAAAGAATCCTGCCATGACCCCTCTCGGCCCCAGTGGACCTAGAAAATAAACAATGTTGTGCGCGAGCCATTCTGCGGCCCCGGTTTTTTGCATCGCCGTTCCAAACGCAGTCATTCCGCCAATCAAGATCAACAGGCGCCAATCGATGAACTCATAGGCTTCTTCAACGCGAATGCATTTTGTTAAAATAGTTCCAATAGCCGCGCCAAGAATGGTGACTGAGAGCGGCAGCCAGCCCATGCCGCCGATGAGAATGGCAATTCCAAACAGCGTCATCACCACCAGTCCCTTGCGTTTGCGATAAAGCGATGGGTCCAGTTCCTCGAGCAGGGAAATGTTTGAGCCAGCTTTCACTTGGGCAATGCGATCCGGCGGACCTTGCACGAGCAACAAATCGCCCATGCGCAGGTGTACCGTCCTGATCTTCTCGCGTAGTGAATGCCCGTGCCGATACAAGGCGAGGGCGGTGAGTCCATATTTCTGGCGGAAGTCTGACTCCTTCAAGGTGCAGCCGATTAGATCGGAATTGGGTGGAATAAGAACCTCCGCAATTTTGATGTCTTCACTTTGCAATGCGGGGTCATCCAGCTTGAACTCAGGTTTAATTTCGATTCCCGCTGTTTTCTTGACCTTCAAGAGGTCCTCCACTTTGCCCTTCACGATCAAAATATCTCCCATCTGAATTCGCATGGAACGGGTTGGAATCATTTTCTTTTTCCCTCGAATGATGGCGAGTATCTGGAACTCCATTTTCGCAAGGTCTGATTCAAAAACCCTTTGGCCGATCAGATGCGAATTCTCCAGGACAATGATTTCGCTCAGGTATTCACGAATCTCATATTCCTTGGTGAGACTTTCGTCTTTATAATCCGGCACTAATCTCCTCCCGACCAACATCATGTAAGCGATGCCTGTCCCGAGAAAAATGAGTCCCACCGGCGTAATCTCGAAGAGGCCAATGGGTTCGAGGCCGACGTTTTTGATATAGCCACTCACTGCGACGTTCGTTGAGGTGCCGATCAGCGTGCAGGTTCCGCCCAGGATGGACGCAAACGCCAGTGGCATGAGAAGGCGCGACGGGTTGATCTTCTTCTTTTTTGCGAGACCTATCACCGGGGCAATAAAAAGCGCGGTAATGGTGGTGTTGTTCATGAAGGCCGAAACTGTTCCCACCAAAGCCATCATCAGGAACAGCAGCCAGCCCTCACTTTTCCCGGAAAACCTCAGTAGCAGCCCGCCGAGCGCATCCACCAGTCCGGTCCGCTGCAACGCTCCGCTCATGATGAAAACAGAAGCAAGGATGATGATAATATCCGTGCTGAATCCCGAGAAAGCTTCGTCCGGGGTCAGGATTCCCAGAATGATCAACGCCATCAACAGGAGTAGCGTCGTGATATCTACTGAAAAGAGTTCTTTCCAGAACAACACGATCGCGAATACCAGCAGCGCTAAAACGATGGCGATCTCCATATTAATTTATGCGGCTCACTGTCGACGACTCTCCTGACTTTTGAAATCGGGGAACAACTTAGCTGGAACGGTTGAGAAGGAAACCATGAAAACGCGGCGGGGAAGGGGGGGATGGAGTGGTGGAGTGGTGGAGTGGTGGAGTGATGGAGTGATGGAGTGATGGAGTGATGGAGTGATGGAGTGATGGAGTGATGGAGTGATGGAGTGATGGAGAAGTTCCCCCGATTTACCAATCGAGCCTCAGATCTGCCAGAGACACAAACATTCGTGATTCCGATTCCACCGAAAATAGCGAGGAAGCCAGGAGATTCGAACCTGTGATTCCTTTTAATTGAGTCTGGATCTGCCGAATGCGGCGATTCGCTTCGTCACCCCATCTGATTTTTTGGAAGGGGACATGAAATTACCGCAGCCTTGATCTACGCTGTGACTTTAGGTGCGACTCGCTGAAATAGTCAGAGCCTTCTGACGTCGGCTGCTACGAGAGTTGGTCGGTCGCCCATTTCGTAACCCCGCAGGCGTGCCCCCCCCCAGTTTTCTCGTCAGTATAAGCAAGTAACCTGGGATATGGGTAGCCAGCATCGGGGAGTCGCTCTCTTCGACGCGAAACGGGGTCTGTTCCAAGTTGAAACAGAGGCCGTTCTTTTGGTGTTTTGTCTTTGTAAGTCGCTGCGGAAGTGTAGTTGGTGTGTTTTAAGAAACGAGCCGGGGAGCCTTCCCCATCCATTAGTCCAGTCGGCCTCGTTGAGCCTTAGCTCCACCTCTCCCTTTCAATCCCGCCTCACGCTTCGAATCAATTTTACTCTGCCCTCTGCATCCGCTAAACAGTGCCTCCATTTCAAATGAACGAAGCCTACATTTCGAAGATTTCCAGGGAACTGAACATCCAACCCCGCCAAGTCATCGCGACCGGGAAATTGCTTGCTGAAGGTGCGACCGTTCCATTCATCTCGCGATATCGTAAGGAAGCCACCGGGATGCTCGATGAGGTGGCGATTGCCGGGATTCGTGATCGCCTCGCTGACCTGGTCGCGCTCGATCAACGCCGCGAAAGTATTCTGAAATCCCTCGAAGAGAGATCGCTTCTGACGGATCAGTTGAAAGCCGCCGTCGGCAAAGCGGAAACGCTCAACGAACTCGAAGATATTTATCTACCATACCGTCCCAAGCGGCGGACCCGCGCGATCATCGCGAGGGAACAAGGTTTGGAGCCGCTGGCCGATCTCATCTTCACTGGGCAAAGCACCGTGGATCCACTCGCAGAAGCCAAAGCTTTTGTCAGCGTCGAGAAAGGTGTGGAGAACGAAGAGAAAGCGTTGGCCGGAGCACGGGACATCATCGCTGAGCGCGTCAGTGAAGATCAACAGGCGCGTGCCACCATGCGTGAGTTGTATGCGAAGAAAGCGATTGTTCGTTCCAGGGTCATGACCGATAAAGTGGAGGAGGGGGCGAAGTTTAAAGATTATTTCGATTGGAGCGAGCCGGTAGCAACGATCCCGAGTCACCGCCTGCTCGCCATCCGGCGCGGTGAAACGGAAGGCTTTCTGATGATGCGCATCACGCCGCCGGAAGAGGAAGCTGTCCCTTTGCTTGAACAACTTTTCCTGAAGGGCAGGGGGCCAGCGGCGGAACAGGTGCGTCTTGCCGTGCAGGATTCCTACAAACGGTTGCTCGGCTTTTCGATCGAAGCTGAAACCCGTATTGAATCGAAAAAGAAGGCGGACGAAGAAGCCATCCGAGTTTTTGCGGATAACATTCGTGAACTGTTACTCGCACCAGCCCTCGGCCAGAAGAATGTCATGGCGATTGATCCCGGTTTTCGTACCGGCTGCAAGGTAGTCTGCCTCGATAAACAAGGAAAGTTGCTGTTCAACGAAGTCATTTATCCTTCGCAATCCGATTATCGCGTGAAGGAAGCGGCGGACATCGTCAAAGCACTTTGCGTGAAGTATCAGATTGAAGCGGTGGCAATTGGCAACGGCACAGCCGGTCGTGAAACCGAGACTTTTGTTCGTGCCCTGGGTTTGCCGAAGACTATCACGACCGTTATGGTCAATGAGAGCGGGGCCTCGATTTATTCTGCGTCCGATGTGGCCCGTGAAGAATTTCCGAATCACGACATCACGGTACGCGGCGCGGTTTCGATTGGACGTCGCCTGATGGATCCATTGGCTGAACTGGTGAAGCTGGATCCGAAATCGATTGGAGTCGGCCAGTATCAACATGATGTGGAACAAACCGCGCTGAAGCGCAGCCTTGATGATGTAGTGATGAGTTGCGTGAATGGCGTCGGGGTGGAGTTGAACACTGCGAGTAAACAGTTGCTCACCTACGTCTCCGGCCTCGGGCCGCAACTCGCCGCCAACATCGTTTCGTTCCGCGACCAAAATGGCCCGTTCCGTTCACGTCAGGATTTGTTGAAAGTGCCGCGGCTCGGGCCGAAAGCGTTCGAGCAGGCGGCGGGTTTCTTGCGCATTCGAGATGGAGAACATCCGCTCGATACCAGTGCGGTGCATCCGGAAAGTTACGGTATTGTTGATGCGATGGCGAAGGATCTCAGTTGCACTGTGAAAGATCTGCTGCGCGATCCAGTGATTCGCCAGAAGATCAATCTATCGAAATATGTTTCTGAAACAGTGGGTCTTCCGACGCTTACCGACATCGTTTCCGAACTTGCAAAACCGGGTCGTGATCCGCGCGAAAAGTTCGAAGTGTTCAGCTTCCAGCAAGGGGTCGAAAAGATCGAGGACTTGAAACCGGGAATGAAGCTCCCCGGCATCGTTACCAATGTGACGGCGTTCGGCGCCTTTGTGGATATCGGAGTTCACCAGGATGGACTCGTTCACGTGAGCCAGCTTGCGGATCGTTTTGTGAAGAACCCTGCCGAAGTGGTGAAGGTGCAACAAAAGGTGCAGGTCACCGTGACGGAAGTGGATATTCCTCGAAAGCGCATCGCACTTTCCATGCGGGCGAACCCGGAAATCGGCAGTGAAAAGGCGAGTTCCACTGGACCGCGCTCCGCTGGTCCGAGGCCCGCCGCCCCGCCGAAGGCTGCTCCCAAGCCGACCAATGATTGGTTCAGTGCTGCGATGGATAAAGCGAAAAACCGGAAGTGAAATGGGCGCCAATGCGTGAGCCATTCTGAGAATGGCAGCAGGTGTGTCAGGCAGTTTTTTATTAGGGGTTGAACCGCATCGCTCCGGTTTAGTTCCTCGTCATTTGATCGAGAGGTTGCCTCTTCCCCCCTGCCTCATTTACCGGATTCCACCATTGACCGGTGGTTGCGCCTCCGCATTGCGAGTGTGACTGCTCGCCACGACGGTTGAACTTCAAGAAGGCGACATGCGTCGTCTCAACAGGAACAAAGTTCATAGGAGGAAAAATGAAAAAACAATTCGCAGTATTCGCAGCGATTGCGTTCGCGAGCGTGTCATTCATGCACGCTCAGGATGCTAGTTCGCAAGATGCATCCGCCATTCCGGAAAGTCCCGACCAAGAATCACTCGAGCCGAGTGAAGGTGTATTGATCGAGGAACCAAGTGGTGCTGAGGTCGAGGTGGAGGTGCCTGCGCCGTCGCCAACGCCGCCCGATTTTCCGGAGTTGCCGGTTGATCCAACCGCGGCCGCGACAGAATCGCAAACCAACGTCACTATCACAATCAGCCAGACATTCACCAATGCGCCGAACGCGATCACCATTGTTGGATCTGTGAGCAGTCAAGAAGAGAAACAGAACGTCGAGCAAGCATTGCAGGAGGTATTGCCAGACAAACAAATTAACAATCATCTGACCGTTTCAGCGCAACAAATTGAAGAACCGGCTGGCGCTGAAAGTCCTCAGGATGAACCGGAACGAGAAGAGCAAGAGAATGAAGAGGATGAATCCGAAGTAGAGATTGATGTAGAGAGAGAATTCGAGTTGCAGGATCAAAATAGCAGCCAGTCTGAACCGTAACATTCGGATGGTGAAACATCAGAAACTGACAGCAGCCGCAAGGTAACCCTCTCCCTTCTAAAACAAAGGGAGAGGGAAGTTCCCGAACTCCCGGGGGCGATCATTTCGGGCAGCAAACCGTGAGGCACTCTTCCATGAGTTGCTGCGCGCGAGACGGGCGTATACCGAGCGTCAGAAATGTAGAACAGGCATCCTGCCTGTTCCGTTTCACACGATAAACATCGCATCGCCGTAGCTGAAAAATCGGTAACGTTCGCGGATGGCTTCGGCATAGGCTGATAAAACCATTTCCCGACCACGCGATTCCGTCGGAGCAGCGAAGGCGCTGACAAGCATCAGTAACGTGGAGCAGGGGAGATGAAAATTTGTGACCAGCGCGTCCACGATTTTGAATTCGTGCGGTGGGAAAATGAAGATGTTTGTCCTGCCCGAACCTCCCGCCATTTTTCCAGAATGATTTTCGGCGACACTTTCCAGCACCCGCACCGAAGTGGTTCCCACCGCGATGACCCGGCGGTTTTCTTTTTTTGCCAGATTGATTTCCTGCGCAGTCTCTTCGTTCACCTCGAAACGTTCCGTGTGCATGATGTGTTCGGAAAGGTTTTCGGCTTTCACTGGCGCAAAGGTGCCAAGCCCCACATGCAGCGTGACGTAGCAGACCTTCACGCCGTGCTCTGAAATTTGCTTCAAAAGTTCCGGCGTGAAATGAAGTCCCGCAGTCGGAGCGGCCACGGAACCGGCCGCCTGCGCGTAAACCGTTTGGTATCGCTGCAAATCCTCCGCCTGCGGTTTGTCACGCTCGATGTAGGGCGGCAACGGAAGTTCTCCCAACGCATCAAGATGGTTGAGAATGTCGTCGGTCCCCTTGAACTGAAGCCGGCGGTGTCCTTCCGAATTAACCTCCTGGACCACAACAGAAATCCCGCTTGGCTCTTTGTGAGCGTCTAAAATTTGAATCTCCATTCCAATCCGCGCTCGTTTCCCTGGACGCATCATCGCCCACCAGTCGTTTGTGCCATTCTCTTCGATGAGCAGGATTTCGAATTGTCCGCCGGTTTTCGGATTCCGCGCGCGCAGACGTGCCGGAATGACTTTCGAGTTATTCAGGACCAGGACGTCGCCGGCTCGCAAGTAATCGAGCAGTTGTGGGAATTGTTTATGCGAAAGGGCACCGGACGCGCGATCCAGAATCAGGAGGCGCGATTGATCCCGCTGCTGAACCGGAGCCTGGGCAATCAGTTCAGGGGGTAGTGAATAATCAAAGTCCACAGTTCGCATCGGCGCAGAAGGTCAAACCTCAGCACGTTAAAGTCAAAGTTGGAATGGCTCATGTAACCTGGAGCCAGAATTGGAATAGCCGCGAAAGAATGCAAAACAAAGAGGAAGCAGCGACATGCGGTTTTGATTGCAAAGATCTTATAAAATTGTTCAGCATTCCCCCCATGATCCCCAAGAACGTTCCGAAGCAATCAACGCTGCATGATGGAATTTCAAGACGACGATTTATTCAGGCTGGAACTGCTGCGCTCGCATTTGGTGCGGGTCTGAAAATGGGGGCAGACCAGAAATCGAAATCGCCCGGCACACAAGGGAAACCGTTGCGCCTCGGGATCATTTCGGATGTGCATCATGGTTTGCAGCCGGATGCGATCAAGCGTCTTGAAAGTTTTATTCAAGCCATGGAGGCAGAAAAGCCTGACCTGATTATCCAGTTGGGAGATTTTTGTTATGCGCGACCGGAATCGCGGGAGTTCGTAGAGGTGTGGGAACAATTCAAAGGACCGCGTTACCATGTGCTCGGCAATCACGACATGGACCGCACTACCAAGCAGGAAACGATGGATTTCATTGGGATGCGTGCGCCGCACTATTCCTTCGATGCCGGGGATTTCCATTTTGTGGTGCTCGATTGCAATTACATCCTGAACGATGGGGAATATGTAAATTACGCGAATAGAAATTATTTCATCGAGCAAGCGCGGCGCGACCGGATCAATCCCGAACAGGTGGAATGGTTGCGCGCAGACCTGGCTGGGACGCAGCGTCAAACATTCATCTTTTCGCACCAGGCGTTTGATGAAAACTGGAGTGGTTGGTCGGTGCCCAATCGGTTGGAGGTGCGCGCGGTTATTCGAGAGGCAAACCAAAAAGCGATGGACCGCACTGGCGCCCCCCACGTGATCGCCTGTTTTTCAGGTCATCATCACATTGATGAGGTGAGCGAAATCGAGGGGGTGCAATACATGCAGATGAATAGCGCCTCGTATTATTGGACGGGCGGAAAGTTCGGCAGTGAAGGGCCTCGCGCTGTTTACAGCAAACCGCTCTACGCATTGGTGACGCTGGATCCATCCGGGCAGATTGGGGTTAAAGGGCAAGCGGGAGAGTTCCATAAACCGACTCCTGCGGACACTGGTTTCCCTGCAGCAAAACGGCTGACTGCAGCGATCATTGACCGCACGATTAAGTTTCCAACGGCCGGCCAAAAAGGATGAGGGTAACGGGTGTGGCTGGCGACTTCAGTTCTCTCCGACTGTCTGGAAGAATTTATGTTCTGAACGTTCCAATTCCTGCTCCAGTTGGGCGAAGTTGATCCCTCGTGGCAGAAAAAAGTTTGTCCATGATGGATGTTGCGGCATGCGCTGCAATGCTTCACAAAGGACTTCGAATCCTTCCACTCCGTAGCCCGTTGCAAGGGATGTTTTTAGACCGGCTCGGAAGGAGTCGTTCCATTCACGCGGGTTTAGCAGGGTATTGATCGGCCGGGCGCGATACCAATCCTCCAGTTCTGCACTGTGGCTGTCGAAGTGCCCCAGCGTGTGGTGAGAAAGTTGCATCGCCAATACCAAGGCAACCATCTGGTTGAAATTACTTTGCTGCTCGTTGAGTATTTCATTGCTCCAGTATTTCGACTCGGCGATGCCGGGCAGGTCGCGCAATGGGAATGTTCCCGATTCATTTGCGAGTTGACCGAGATAATCCTGGAAGAAACCGGGCTTGAATTTATCGATCGCCCTGGCATGAGAGAGGTTGTTCACGAGATCAATGAAACCTTTGGATATCGCGACATAACGTTCGGCGTCTGCGCCATTTCTAATCACGACCGGTCTTATCCACGGCACTGTGTCTTCTGCGAGCGTGATAAAATTTGGTGAAAATAGGCGTTGATCTGCCGAATCCATTGCTTGCCACAAATCAATGCCTATTCGACTGATTGCTCTGCCATCGGTTTTATAATCGGCGCCGAGCGTCGAAATTAAAGCAACTCCGAACAGAATGACGACTGCGAGAGGGCTGAGATATACGAACGTTTTCCTCACAAAAACCTCCTTTAAACGTTTTTCTAAAGTGGCTGAATGGGCTTGAGATAATTTACCCCACCCAGAATGTGGTTCAACCAAAGGTTTGGAATAATGAGGGTTGTTGAAGGCCGGTCCGTCTTTTGAACAGGGGGAGTGAAGACACTCAGGATTGTTTCCCTCCGCGCTTCCTATTGCTCTTCTTGTTGAACGATTGTGTTGGTTCCAGTCAGACTTTGCTCCCGAAGCCTGGTGATCCACTCGGTATTGATGCCGCCGTTTGGTTTTCCCAGATTGTCGAGTTTGGTATATTTCTCCGGGTAGGCCTGCCAGGCAGCGGGATAATCATTCAACTCCGCTTTGTTCCCGAGGAATCGGAACCCAGTGCTCCCGCCGTCGGCGTCCACCTCGATGTAGGACTCCACTCCCTGGTCCCAGTAAAGTCCGCCGGGATTACCGTGTCCGGGTCCGGTTGAACCAGCCGGTCGGTACTTCACGAAATCGATTTGTTTATTGAGATGCATCAGATGGAGGTTGTCTCCTCTGTTGCTAAGACTAAAACCGTTCGTAGTCGGAGACGTGTTACAGAAAAGACTCGATTGCGTGTAGAAACGGAGAACGAAGTTATTTGTGTTTGTGTCGTCGGTTCCCGAACCATCATAGATGACGATTAATGTGCCGCTCCGAACGGAATTTAGGAAGCCTTGCCCGAGATCGTTCAAGGTGCATTGATCTTCTGTGGCTTTGTTCCATGTATCGCGGTCTGAAATTTGAAGCCCGTTAAGGTTCGCTTTGTCGGCAACCACCAGAAGTTCCACCGCCTCGAAGTGGCCCGGGCCACGTCCCTTTGGGCTGAAATAAACTTCGTTGATAATGATGTCTCCAGGCTCAAGCGCCGGCGAGGAAGAGAGGCTCAAGAAATAGATCAGGCCAAGAATGATTTTCTGTATCCCTATGTAAACCGTTCTCATTAATAATGAAAAAATTGCTATAATCCGCATTGAGTGACGCAGTTGATTGGCAGCTTGGGTGCCAAACCTTCTGGTCTCACGATTGCGAAATGATGTTCCCGGTCTTCAGAATCGCATGAGTCAAGTAAGGCGAGAAACTGTTCACAGTGCAATTTGAATCCGGAAATGTATCACGTTGGTTGGTTCAACTTGCCGGTGATTTCCACCTCGCCTGTGTGTCGCCAGAATTTGCGGAGCAATGGAAGTGGACATTCGTGATAGCAAAGGCGGGTGGAGACGCTAAGCGTGCTGTCTAAGGCTTCGATCATGGCTGCAAATGAAAGCACGTCAACCTGCGGTGAGAACCCAATCTTGTATCCGCTATGGTTCTCGGTAGGAAGCAGGGAGACACTGACCCAAATTGTTTGGTCTTCCCACAATGTGAAACTCACTTGTGTGAAGTAATAAGTGCTTAGCCAAATCGTGAGTCTTTCCAAACAACAGCCATCATCAAAATCATGGGTTCCCACCTCGGCTTGGTAGAGATGCCCCCATTTTTTTATGGGATCGTAGAGCATGCCAAGCTCAATCGTGAAGTCTTGAAGAAATTCCGAGCGACAGAATGGGATAACTTGTTCGATGTCACTCATTAAATCGGGTGTTTGGAATTCTACGGTTTCGAGAACAACTTACAAATATTTGTACAGGAGGGGTTTATAGAGAAGCCAGCAGAAGCGCAAGCAAGCCGCCCAATGTCGCATATATAAGGCAGGCTGGAAGAGTTTTGCGGAGCACAACTCCCTCTTCTCCTTTCAAACCTACGGTCGCCCCGCCTGCAATGATATTATGAGGGCAGATGATGTTGCCCACAGCAGCCCCGAATCCCTGTGCCCCAACTATCTTGTCCACGGGTAAGCCAACGTTCTGCGCGGCCGATTGCTGGAAATCGGTGAAGAGGATGTTCGACGTCGTGGCGGACCCGGTCACAAAGGTTCCAAGAACACCAATAAATGGAGCGAAAAAGGGCCAGGCTCCTCCCGCAATGCCAGCCACGGCGACCGCAGTGAGTTCGATCATGCCGGAATGGACCATGATGCGGGCAAGTCCAAGCATCGCGGCAAGAGCGATTGTGACGGTTGTTAGTTGCTTCAGTGTCTGGCCCAGGGCGGAGTGGATCTGATCCCGCGAAGCGCGCAGGCAAAATACGGCAGCAATAAAAGCCAGCCAGAGCAGGGTGCCTGGATGGTAGAACGGTCGGAAAGCGCCCCGGAATGTGTCGCCCAACGCCCACTTCCATTCGACAGCAAATACCAGGTCGCGAACCGGCGAAAACAAACGTGTCAACAGGACCAATCCAATCAACGCCAGGTAAGGTCCCGCAGCGCGCAGAAGTGATAGGCCGGATGTTTCCAGTGTGGGAACTATTTCCCGGGGTTCAGTTCGCTGACGAATGAGCAGCGTTGCACCGATGAACAGTGTCCCGCCAATGAACGCTCCTCCGAGCGTCGGCAATTCCGGTCCCACAAAGCGCGAGATGATAAAGAAGGGCACCAGGAATGCCACTGCTGCAAACGCCGCCCATGCCCAGATGGATTTACCTTTGTTCTCCGGCCTGTCGGTTCGCGTCACGAGGAAAACCAGGATGGCCAGCATTACCCAACCCAACAACGAATGATAAATACCGGTTGCCCGGGCCAGTTCAGCGCCGGAAAGGCCGGTCGCCTCAACTTGAGGAATTATCGGTGTGCCGACCGCGCCAAAGGAGACTCCGACGGAATGACCAATCAAGGCCAAAGCCACCGCTTGGACTGGCTTGAAACCCGCACTGACAAGGAAAGGCGCTGCCAGCGCAATGGGGGCTCCGAACCCAGCCGCTCCCTCCATGAAAAGCGCGAAGAACCAGGCCACAAGCAATGCCGCGATTTTCGGATCAGTTGAGATTTTCCCAAGGGACTGCCGGAGTACCTCAATCCCACCTGTGATTTTCTGGAGATTATAAAGACAGATCGCCGGGCCAATGATCCAGAGAATGGTCGCCGTCGTAAAAAGCGCTTCGATCAAAGCTCCGCCGACAGCGGAAGGAATTCCCAATTGCGGGTAAACACGTTGACCATAGCCGAACACCCCGAGCGCCAGCACCAATGCCGCGAGTAATCCCACCGCTCCGGCCCGTGCCGCGGGCCAATGCAAAATCAACATCAGAACAACAATCAGCAGCAGCGGAAAAGTCGCGAGCAGGGCCATGAACAATTCGGGTTGCAGCATTGCTTCGTCGATCCAACGTCACTCAAATCGATTCCGCAACTCGATATTCCTCCTGAATGAAAACTTTGAGGTGTGGGTTTGCACGAACAGCCTTGACCTAAGGCGCGGATATTCGCTCAATGCGTTGTGAGTTCTCGTCATTTTTCGCTGGCATTAAGGATGTTCTTGTTCGCAGGTCTCCTCACCCTTGTTTATGGATGTGGAACGATCCAGCCAACCATGCCAGTTCCCGCGCCTCAGACGATTCGGGTGATGACTTATAATCTTCACCACGGACGCGGGCTGGATGGCAAAGTGGACATCGCGCGTCAGGCGGAAGTCATCAAGCAGGAAAGAGCCGACATCGTAGCCTTGCAGGAAATGGACCGCGTGGTTGAGCGAAGCGGTCGGGTGGATCAGATCGGGGAGCTTGCCAGGCTGACCGGAATGAATTTTTTCTGGGATAAAAACATCAACTTCCAAGGGGGCGAGTATGGCAACGGGCTGCTCTCGCGCTTCCCCATCCTGCAGCAGACCAACACGCATTATAAAATGATACATCCCAATGAACAACGTGGGTTGATGCAGGTGGTTCTCGATGTCAACGGGCGCAAATTGCTCGTGATGAACACCCACATTGATTACCGCGGTGACATTGACGAAGAGCGGCTGATGAACGTCAAAGAAATCAAAGAGGCAGCCGATCGCGCGCGCGATATACCGCTCATTATCATGGGCGACTTCAATGACGATCCATGGACTCGCACGCATCAACGCATGAGGCAGGAGTTTGTTGACGTTTGGGAACTATTGGGAGAGGGGATCGGCTACACCTACGACGGCCCAGATCGTTCGAAGCGACTGGATTACATTTATATCCGCCCGAGTGAAGCTCTACAGCCGGTGAGAATTTGGGTCACTGAGTCCACCGCTTCGGATCATCGGCCTGTGACGGCGGAATTTATTCTCAAATAATAGATAATCGTAAGCGAGGGCGATCCTCTGAGAATAAATTGGCTATTCGGTCCTGAACGAAATCAGCGCTCACCTGCATGGGCAATCAGGTCTGCCCACAGTTTGTTTCCATTCACTCCATTGGCCATGATAACAATTCCGTTTCCCGTGGGCGGATGAAAATCGGCATAGCATCGAAATCCGGTGCCGTTGGATCCTGAATGGTAAACGCGTTTTCCGTTCTCCCGCATCTCCACTCGCCAACCCAATCCGAAACGCGCCTTTCCACCTTCCTCATTGGGCAGCGACTCAGCATCATTCCCCTTGGAATTCGAGGAAACGGTCAGCATCGCGTCCAACGTTTTCGCGTTCAACGAATGTTTGCCGGAACGATCCTTCCGCATCATCTCGATCAGGAACAACGCGTAATCCGCTGGGGTGGTGTAGAGGGTGAAAGCGCTGTTTGCCGTCCGGTAGATGGAACGTTCCCGCTCCGGAATGCGACCCTCGCTGGTGTGTCCGGATGCCGCCATGGAATCGTAGGAATCCCTCCACACATAGCTGCTGTTGGTCATTCCCAATGGTTCCAGCAAACGTTTTTGCATCAGTTCCTCCGTCGGCAAGCCCGTGAGCTTTTCAACTGCTCGTTGCAGAAACAAAAAACCTTCACCTGAATACCGCTCTTGTGTTCCTGGTTCAAAATGAACCGGTAAAGGGCCGTCGCGCCGCCATCCGCCCGGTCGCCAGTTGGGAAAGCCGGTCGTGTGAGTTAACACCATCCGGGCAGTGATCCGTTTGTGCAACGGTTCATCTGTAATATAGGGTCTACCTAAAATCTCGACCAACGGTGTATCCAGATCCAGCAAACCTTCCTGCACCAATTGAAGTGCCACATAGGCGAAGACCGGTTTTGACATTGAAGCCGCCTCGAAAACTGTATTTGCGTTGACCTGATCGGTTTGCCCGTGGGTTTTGATTCCATACTGACCCAGCCAGGCGAGTTTGTGATTGCGGACCACCGCGATGGAAACACCCGGCACGTTCCAGGCCGCCATTAACTGTGGGGTCAGACTTTCACAAATCTCCGGAACAGATTTTCTCTCGAAAGAAACGTTCCCTTTCTTGAGCTGATCAGACGCTTCGGAAGCGAAGTCATAGGTGTCGCCGGGTTGGAGAATAACCGTTTTAAAAATCGGTTTCGACTCACCAGGATTTGAGACACGAAGCACCGTGACGGTGTGGTCTCCTATCACGCGAAAAGTTTTCCCATCAAAAACGACCGCGGTGTCCTCATCGATACCGACTCCTGCGTGAGTTGGATTCTTCTCGATGGCAGCTTTGAGTCGTTCGAGCCGGTTTCGCTGGGTGAAATGTTGATCAACGATTACTTCGGGCCAGAAGCCAAGGCCGTGGGAGATAATCGGAATCTGAGCACCGGTATCCGCATCGCGACGACTGCTCGCGAGCATCACCTTCGACATGATGGCAGCGCCGGCACTGGTTCCGCCGATGGGCACGCCAGAGGCGACTCTTGCGCGAACGGCATCCGCCACACCCGCTTCATCCAGGGCCCGCATCAGTTGGCGCTGAAGTCCACCTGGCATCCAGATGGCGTCGCTACGCTGGATCGCCTTCAACGCTTCTGGCGGTTCGCTCAAATCCAGCACGGTAACCTTCCCGGCCCCGAGCCGGCGAAACGCTTCCGCATTGTCTTTGGCGCGATTCGCCAGGTCCGCTTCACGCGATGCTTGCGGGATGATGAGCACATGCGGGCTGGCGGCTTTGCTTAAGGAAAGCAATTGCTCACGCATTTCATCGCTGACCTTTCCTCCTCCAACGACAATCAGCTTTCGGGCCGGTGAATCTGCCGGATTGGCCGCGAGGTTTAATGGCAGAAAAAGACTGAACAATAATATCCAAAGCTGGCGGATACTCATAATGCTTGTCGTTACATGCATGGGCAGGCCGAATCTATTTCAATGCCTTTGGCTGAACGAGCGGAAAGTTTAAACCAACAGACTCGGGCGGGTCCGAGGTAGGGCGCGTCACTCCGTGCGCGCCGCCGGTTGGAACGGCGAAGTTGATGGTTTTGCCCTCGCAAACCAATGGCTGAAAATCGGCGACCGGCCGATGGCTTGGGCTGAGGAATCTGTCCCCAGTCGGACGCAATCCCGTGAAATCCAATGGGCGGAAGAAAGCGATTTCTCTCACTGCACGTTCAGGTGGATACATTCCTTATTCAGGCGACTGTTCTTGCGGGATACCAGCTTCAACAAAAGGATAAAAAATGGAAACCACGGAATCGAACATTTCAACACAGCCATCAACTCGAAACTATACAGAGAAAGAGACCGACACCACAATTCAACGACAGGCAGCAAAACTGCCATCGGATGCTTTCATCTATGCAGCGGGTGCATCCATTGCCGTGTCTCTCACGCTGAAACTGATGCGCCGCGACAAGGATGCAGTGTTTGTCGGGCAATGGGCGCCGACCTTTCTATTGCTTGGGATTTTCAACAAACTCGTCAAGCTGTTCGGAACGGAGTCGCGCCGCGCCTGAGTTGGATTTGGAATAACACCTTCAATTCCGGGAGCGTCGCTGCTGTCTCTCCTGTTGCTCCTGGGGAACAGGGATTTCTTGATTCGGCCCGACCGCGCGCCATGCCTTCAAGGCAGGAGCCGGTTGGGCGGGAGGTGTTGCTGGTGCAGTAGGAACCGCCGGTGAAACCCGGTGCTGCGAAACGTCTCTTCGTTCAGCATGGCGCCGGTCCGCATAGCCCGGATTCGCGGGCGCCGAGGGAGTCGCCACTTGCACCGGTGCCACGGACGAAAATGGTTTCACCGGATTTTCTGTTCTTCCCCGATTCATTGGGACGATCGGATTCATTGGTGGCACAATCGGATTCATCGGACTCGCCACGGGGTTCTGGGTCATTGGGACGACCGGTGTCATCGGGCTGACTGCTGATTCAGGAGTCGTCCGTGAACTCCTTGAGTAGCTCCCTTGCGGAGCCGGAGTTACAGGTGGGGCATGTGTCCTGGGCGCAGCCGGGAGATTAAAAGAGGGTGAAGGCGATCTCGTCCTGGAGTGCGGAGCCAAGACGAACGGTTGCACGGGGGTGAATGCGGTGGATCTGCGCGATGCATCACCCTCAAGATCAACGCCTCCTTTGAAAATCGGCACAGGAGTAAGGTGCCTCCCCGTTGCAGCAGAGACGCGGTCAATCGGAATGCCCCTGTTCGCGACACTGCGATTTCTACCGGGCGCAAAATCATTCACCACCTTGCAGTGTCTGTAGAAGTCTTTGACCTTGGCCGGGGGCAGGCGGTGCGACCGAACGTTATGAACGAAAATGTAACGGACATTCACAAATGTGTAAGAGTGTTGCGACAGACCGAAATCGTAATTACTTACCAACGGCTGCTCAACAAGGTGACGATCCGCCAGGGCGTTTGGCGGCAAAGGAGCCCAGCCCATGTAATCATCGTGATGACGCCATGTGACCCATGACGGCGCCCAGACAGTGTCCGGAAACCAGACCCAACCGAGCTTCTCCATCTGGAGCCAGCGACCATAATGAAACGCTGCCCAGCCCCATGGATAATCAGATGCCCAATACCACCCATGATCCGTCCAGGCCCATCGGCCACCATCCACATACGGGCGCCACTCTGAGTTGGTCGCCGCCTCTCTTGGTTGCCATGCCCAACCCCATTCAGGAAGCTGAAACCAGGTGCCGTAAGGAGCCAGTGCCTGGTAAAATTGTGTCACGGCCGGCTCCGAATCATTAATGGCCGCGGGTGACATCGCTGGTTGATTCGCGAGAGCGGCGGGCGCGCCCTGGAGCGCAACGGCAACCTGGTTCGTCACAGATGTTTGGCGCAAGGCATGGTCGCGCTGGAGCATCGCGGTCGTCACCTCGGATGGAACCCCCTCGCTTTGCAGGTAAATGAGATCATCCGCGCTCAGGTCAAAGAGATTGGTCGCGTTCCCGATGAAGCCGAGCAGAACGTCCTGTTCCACACCTGCATTCAGCAGCTTGATAATTTCGAGTGTTCCCGGGGAAAGTTGAGAAGGCGTTTCTGCTGCGGGCGCCTCCGCCGCGCCCCGGCTTTCAATCGTTGGCACAGTCAAAAGCCCACCGAAGACAATGGCCCATAAGAAAAATTTCATCGGCAACTTCATACGCTCTTACAATCTCCTCTTCATTTGACCCCAGCGAAAGGAGTCTCATTCAGAAAATGACTGGTGTATAAATCTAAACAACTGCAGTGAACCGCTGATCTTCGCTCATGAAGCGCTAATGGAGAGGCGGTTACGCGAGACAGAGAGGTTTCTCGCTGTTTTCGGTGGAGTTCACGTTCCTAAAAGCCTTGAGACTCTCCCTCACCCCGCCCGCGCACCGCACAGCGGTCATCGACTCTATAGTTCTGGTTTCCCTTCTTTCTTTGTCTTTCAACTGCCGGATTTGAATTTAAAATAATTCGTTCAGCTTTTTAACCGCTAAACCCCGGTAATATGCGTCGGGCCGCATCGAGATAAATGGAGTATGTGTCATGGCCGTAACAGACGAAATTAATCCTTTCGGGGAGGTCGTGTTGCTCGATGAATTTCAACGTTTCGTTTAGCGCGATGTCGGCCGCTCTTTCGATGGGAAATCGGTAGAGTCCGGTGCTGATGCAGGGGAATGCGATGGATCGTATACCGCGGCTTTCTGCAAGCACTAGAGAATTCCGATAACAGCTTGCGAGCAATGCATCTTCATTGCTGCGGCCACCGTGCCATATGGGGCCGACAGCGTGGATAACCCATTTGGCTGGAAGATTGTAACCAGCAGTTATTTTGGCCTGACCGGTTGGGCAACCATTGAGTTTCCTGCACTCTTCCAGCAGTTCTGGGCCTGCTGCCTGGTGGATCGCCCCATCAACACCTCCTCCGCCCAGTAGTCTTTCGTTGGCTGCATTTACAATTGCATCCACCTTTTGCCGGACGATGTTTCCTTCCTGTATTTCTATTCGCTGATGTAACGTTTCTAAAGTGGGCATTTCTTGCAATAACGGCTTGGTTGTTGGTTGTGTCAAAAAGCAAAAGCTCGCTCCGAAGAGCGAGCTTTCGTTGTGAGTGATTACTGATTAGTTGCTCGTCCGGTTGTCATGCGGAGCAATGATTTGGATGTCTCGTGTCGAGCTGTTACCAGAGGCATCAACACTCTCAACCGTCACAGTGTAGATGCGGTCCGATTTGCTGCCTTCACGTTCCGCACGAAGGTTGCATGTCATATCTCCAGTGATTACCCAATCATTGACGGTGTTACCATCTCCGGTGCCGTTATCCGGCTGGTTTGATGTGATTGCGATGATGCGCGTTGCTGGCGCGGGATCGCACGAGTCGGAAACCACTGCCGTCAATGTCACAGGGAGAAGTTTGTGATTCACTGGCGTCAGGTAGTAAATATCCGAGATCAGACTGCTGATGTCCGGGGCGGTTGTGTCAGCTACCTCCACAGTGGTTTCAACGGAATCAATCCCGCCGAATCCATCATCCACCGTGAGCGTGATTACATGCGTGCCGCGAGCGAGCGTTACCGAAGGGGACACACCGCTGGCAGTTCCGAAGGAGCCGGTCCACCTGTAGGTCAACGCATCGTTGTCAGCATCGGAAGAACCGCTGCCATCCAGCACGACTGCAGCTTCACAATTCGCGTCTGTGGATGCGTCGTTCACAACGGCATGGGCGATCGGTTTTGTATTTGGTGTGGTGACGGTTGCTGCTGGTGAATCAGCGGATCCTGCAAAGTTCGACATGCGAACTACATAAGAATAGCTGGTGTGAGCGCTTGCCGTTTCATCCACATAGCTGGTGGCGTTTGCTCCCAGCGTCGCGATTTCGATGGAGCCTTCTCCTGAGTCACGAAGAACGCTGACAGCCTCTTCGTTGGACGCATTATCCGTCCAGGTTACAATGACGCGTGTTGCGCTCAATGCCGTGGCAAACACCTGGCTCGCTGCCGCTGGCAGGGCAGCCAAAGTGGTCGCGCTGGCAACATTGGAGTTATCCGAAGGGCCACCTGCATTTTGGGCGCGGACTTGATAGAAGTAGGTCGTTACAGGACTCAGGCCTATATCCGAGTGGCTGATGTCTCTGGCTGGAACAGTCGCAACGTCTTCAAATGGACCTGCAGCGGAACTGCTGCGCGAAACGACAAACACCATTTCAGGACCACCTTCATTGTCGGCCCAGGCCAGGTCGATTTGCGAGAAGCTGCTGGCTGTCGCCGTTAATCCAGACGGCGCACTGGGAGCCAACGGCAGAGTCGTGGCGCTGGCTTCACTTGAATTGTTCGATGGTCCTCCAATTCCGACAGAGCGAACGACATAGAAGTAGGTATTATCTGCGCTCACCGAGGTGTCGCTGTAGGAGGCAACACCCGCTGGGAGGGTTGCAAGATCATTGTAAGGACCGCCTTCAACCTGCGAACGACCGACAACAAAGTGCGAACCACTCGAACTGGTGTCCCATGACAGGTCAACCTGCGTGGCGCTGACTACCGTTGCAATCAATTCAGACGGAGTGGCAGGAGGCGCTGGTGGCGGAACGTAGGCGAGGCGAATGCCATCCACCATGACAACCCCGTTTGTAGGGGTCGCAAAACCATCTGTAATCCGTATGGAAGCGGGGCTTCCAGCAGTGAAACCGAAGGTGCCGATCAAGCTCCATTTCGCGCCGTTAATCTGCTGATTAACCAGCACTGTTTGTGTCCCGAGCGCGTGAGTGATGATATGTGGAGCATTCAAAGCGCGATTGCTTCCCTGCACATGCCACTCATAGACCTGGTATTCTCCGGAAACCGGGATCGACAGAGTATATGTAGCAAAATTAGCGCCCGTGCCACGGCTGCGGAAACGATAATCGGGACCGAATCTACCTGCGGCGGTTCCTGTGCTCCATGTGCCTGTGAACGCTGCCGCGGGGTTATCCATGATAATGTCTTCCACCTGTTGATCGGGAAGATACGTGAACCGGATGGCGTCGGCCATTGCCACACGGCCTGCTGTGGTGTCGCCAAAAGCGTCCGTGACCTTTACATTCCCGCCTGCGCCAGCCTGGAAATAAGAGGTGCCAATATAATTCCATTTGCCGCCGTTGATCTGCTGATTTACAAAGTAGGTCTGCGTTCCTGCAAGAGAAGTGACGACTACTGGCACGTTCGTGGCGCGATTGGCCCCTGCCGGATGCCATGCGAACACCTGGTAATTGCCCGAGACAGCAAATTGCGGTGTGAATTGCAGATAAGCTGCGCCGGTGCCTCTGCCTTTAAAACGGTAGTCGGCATCATATTTTTCAGTGCCAAATGCTCCAGCGCTCCAGGTGCCAACCACAGTGGCGTCAACGTTATCTATGATGAGGTCTGACTGGGCCGGAGGCGTGCTGAATTGTTGATTGGCTGAAGAGGCTTCGTTGCCAGCGGCATCGCGGGAAATCACGCGGAATTGATAGGTAGTCGCCGGGCTTAAGTCGTTCAACGCGATCGTATGATTGGCCACTCGTGTCGTGTCCGTGATGGTTTCGCCGTAGGTAGAGGTGGCGCCATACTCAACGGTGCTGTCGGATAATTCATCGGTGCTCCATGCGATGACACACGCGTTGGAAGTTACCGAAACCAGCCGAAGGGCGGAAATGACTGGTGGCGTGTTGTCGGGAATGAATGGCATGTCAATCGTGAGATCGACGTTGTGAATGCCACCAGCGATCACCATGACGCTCGATGGGGAACTGGCAGCACCGCCGGAAGCGGCTGAAACCGTGTAGGTTCCTGGTTCCACTTCGAAGAAAGCAAACTTCCCGTGAGCTTCAGATTTTTGAGTGCGATTCGCTCCGCCGCTCACGGTTACAGTTGCATTGTAGATCGGTTCGCCATTGTCCTGGCGCGCTACAGTTCCTTTGACTAAACCTTTCGTCGGATTGGCCAGCCAGGGAAGAGCAGGGGCGGCTTCCCAGGTAGGTTGATAATTGTCACGGATATAACCGAGTGTTTCAGCCTGGTTCACAGTGCCAGCATTCGGGGTGCGATAGCTGAACAGGGCCGAACCGAGAAACGGTTTGGCCCGGACATATTCCAGTTGCGTTAAGGTGTTTTCCTTTGTGTTCAGATAAGAACCCAGGCCGACATAAGCACGACGAACCCCTTGATTGTTGAAAACATCATTCACGCGAGTGGTGAAAATGCTGTTGTCAGTCGAATAAACCATCGGGAAAGATATATCGACGATACCTTCGTTATTCCATGCTGCCCAATCCTGGAAACGCGCGTTCAACGCGTCCGTGCGGCTGCCGAAGACGGAAGCTGAGAGCATCAAGGACGGCTTGATCTCAAGCAGCTCAGAATTGATCCCGCGCAAGAAGTCGGTGACCTGACGGCGGCGCCAGTTCGAGAATTGCGAATTGGAAGCAGCAGGTTGTCCGGTGAGTCCGAACTCCGCGTTGTAGCGGGCGATCGCGACATCATTGTAGCCGGAATCCTGTTGCGGATAGCGAATGTAATCCCAATGAAATCCATCAATGTCATACCGGCTGACAATATCTCTCGCCATCTTGTAATTCCAGGCCATGGCATTTGGATTGCCGGGATCCAGGTAATAACCTTCCGCAAACTGTGTGGAACCGCCGGAAGTCTTGCTCAGATATTCCGGATGGACATTATAAACGTGTTCGGCTTGAGGCGGGCTTTTTGTTGTATCGCTCCAGATCAGGAAGGCCGGCGCCCAGACATGCACTTCAATTCGTGGTGAACCGTTATTACATGCATTGATGATTTCCTGCAGCGCATCGTAGTTCGCTGCCAGGGCAGTGGTGCGAGGTTCCAGGTTGGGCGCCTGCGGAATGTAAAAAGCGTCACCGCGCCGGCGCATCTGCACAATGACAGCATTAAAGTTATAAGTTCGACAGTCAGCGACCAATTGCGATACCTGGCTGGAACTCAAAAAGCCGTTTCCAAAGGCATCTACCCATAAAGCTCGCATTTCATCAGCTCGAGCCACACTGCTGAATATTTCCGCTGCAGCCACAAAGGAAGCCACGGCAGCGGACCATTTAAGGAAGGATGGTTTTTTCATTTATCCGTTATTTTAGTTTACTAACAAGAGACGAAATGTTCCGGAAGCATAGGGCGTGCCTGATGAGAATACGGAACAGCAGGCCTTGAAAATAGCGTAGCAGACCCCGATAGAACCCCCGTAAAAGCCGGGTAAAAAGTCTAGGGGGCTCAGTGCTCTTGGTTTCCCAAATTTAGGAAAAGCAAGAGGCGCTTATTCGCAAGTATGACAGTTGAACGGATGCTGTCTTTCCTGCTGCCCTGAAACCTGCCATTCCCTTTCAGGGCCGCCTCAAAAAAGGACATTTGAGCGAAAAGGTTGGACTGACTGACCACCGAATTGATCACCTTCAATATACACAATCTCATTCTAAAATTGGGCAGTTATTTAACCGCTAATCTGCGCAAACGAATGCTAAACTTCGGGGCGCTTTTCATTTTTATGTATTGTCGTTTACGACGAAGGGTAAATCGCAAATGATGAATCATGGCTCTGACCCGGTGTATTATTTTGGCCTGTCTTGTAGTGTTCGTCCTCCTGCTGCAAGGGAATGTTCATGCCGATACCAACATTGCTTCCGCCGGATGGGCTGAGGTGGAAATCACTCCTCCGCTGGGGATTGCACTGGGCGGACGCGGCGGCAATTACACTTTGGCCAGCCACGTTATCGATCCGTTGCACGCCCAGGTTCTTTATCTCAAGGATGGCAAAGGAACCGGGTTTGTCCTTGTCTCAATGGATTTGATTGGCCTGCCACACAGTTTGAGCGATCAACTCCGGCAATCACTGGTCCATGAGCTTGGGGTGAATTGGAATCTCGTTCTGCTGAATTTTTCCCACACGCACAGCGGACCGAATATGCTTCGCGAGCTTATGGCGGGAGTGGGGCCAGCTCCAGAGGTCGAGGTGCATTATTTTGAATTTTTGCGAGAGAAAGTTCTCTCGGCGGCTCGTGTTGCCAAAAAGAATCTTGTTCCTGTTTCGAAAGTTGAGATTTTCGAAGGCCATTCCCATGTGGCAATCAACCGGCGTGGCAGAAATAAACAAGGGAACATCAGCATCCTTCCCAACCCCAGGGGGCCAATCGATGACAAACTTTGGATCATGCGCATTTCGCCGGTTGGAAACAGACCCGAGGCACTTGTCTTTTCGTATGCGTGCCATCCTGTTATTGTTTACGGCTACGCTTTCGCTGCAATCTCCGCCGATTTCCCCGGTATCGCGCGAAAGATCATTCGCGAGAAAAATGCGAAGATTGGTCATGTTCAGTTTGTGCAGGGGCTCGCGGGTAATGTGCGTCCACGCGCCGTGGCTGACCTGGAACAGATGACCTTTCGCGGTGCCAGCCCGGAGAAGCTGACCCAGGCTGGGACGGACCTTGCAAACGACGTTCTCGCTGCACTAACGAACAAGTGCGACGTGCTGAAACTGGATTTTGCCGGTGCGAGTGATCGTCCTTTCATGGCCCGCGGGAATCCGCCGTCACGGGAGGTTTACGAGAAGATGAAAGCTGACGAGAAGAATCCCAACACCCGTTCGGTCGGGGAATTCTGGTTGAAACGATATGATTCAGGGGAAGGTTTTGCGAAAGGGGAAGCATGGCCGGTTGGCTTGGTGCGCCTCGATCAAAACCATTTCATCGCCTATCTCGCGGGTGAACCGGTGGTGGAATGGCGCGGCAAAATTACCGACTGGCTCGCGCCGCGAAAAATTGTGACGTTCGGCTACAGCCAGGAGGCAAGCACCTATCTGCCGACCGAAGAACTGTTGGCCGAAGGCGGTTATGAAGTGTTGGAATCCAACCGGGCGCGAATGAGTTCACCCGCTCCGTTTGCCTCCGGGATCCATGAATCGATGCGGCAGAGTTTTTTGCGGCAATTGGCGTTTATCGAAGCGCCGGTGGAGTAAGCTGCGCCTGGATCCGCTTCATCCGTATATTCTTAATGCTCGCGGACGTTTGCCATGTGGCAATCCCCAGTGGCGCGGACAGATCGATGTCGCCGAAACGCATTGAAATCTTGCGGCCTTTGATTTCCACGTCGATGACCTGTTCGTCATCAATCCAGGTCGTGATCTTTTCAGGAGTGACGCGCACCCGGATTTTGTACCACTGGTTTTTGTCAAAGGAGCGGAACTTTGTCGTATCATTCTCTGAGGCATCCATGCCGTCGATGCTTGAGATGCCAACCAATCCTCCGCCCCAACCGCCGACGATCAGGGTGCAAAAATTCGTCTCGACCGGAAAGGTCAGGCCGCAAAAGAAATCGGTGCCATCGCGTCGCATTGCTTCGAGCGAAATTTCGTAATTCGTTTCTGGCAAACGCCCGGCATTGGTCCAGTTGATGCCGGTCAGTTCCGAGCCCATGTCGATCCGGATTTCTCCATTCTCGACCGCGACTGAGCCGGTTCCGCCGAATTTTGTTTCTGTCCAGTTTTTCAATGTTTTGCCATCAAAGAGCGGGATGGACGGCGGTGGAGGCGGAACCAGGTTCGGCAGTGGCGGTGGTGATGGCGGCGCCTTTCTCGCAGGCGCTGGGTTCGTGTTCTGGCCGAAGGCCGTTACCGAAAAGAGACTCGCGATCAGGAGAAGAATAAAACAATCCGATTTCATTTCTGGAAATATGGTTTAAGCGTAGCCGTGATAGATTGAAACGCGGCGTCTGACAATAACGTGTTTTCCTTTTTTACAAAACTAATTGATCGGGTGGTGATTAACCTGGCCTGTGCCGCACAGCCGGAGGCCTGCACCTTCCAGCCGCATTGTGAAGAGGCGCACGAACTCCTTTCGCATCCGGATTTGCTCAGCGCTCCCGTATCAGCACCGGAAAAGGTGAAGTGGACTTCCGAGCAAGAGTTTGAATTCCCTTCTGCCGTCACTTCGCCATGGCCGGAAAACGATGTGGTGTATGCAAAACTCCAGAAATGCGGCGAGCATTGGCAAGAGAAACCAACTGTTGTGCTGGTGCATGGCTGGAACGACGAAATCGGCTACGCCTTGCGACATCCCTACCAGGCGCGGCTGTTTTTAAAAGCCGGGATCAACGTGGCAATGATCGAATTGCCGTACCACTTGAAACGCCGGCCGCGTCGTGCCGGCGCAGTGAACGATTTTCTCTCTGAAGATTTGCGATGCACCGTTCTCGCTGCGAAACAGGCCGTCATGGACATCCGCGCCTTGCTCGCATGGTTGCGCGAGCAGGGGTGCAGCGAGACGGGACTCATGGGGGTTTCGCTGGGTGGCTGGTTGACTGGCCTGGTCACGACGCACGATGCGAATGTCAGCTTTGCGGTCATGAATGTGCCGGTCGCACGCATGGATCGTGTCGTGAAGGAATTGGCCTTTACAGAACCGATCCGGCGCAGCTTGAAGTTGGCTGAATCGAAAAATCTGACTGTTGATTTCGACGGCTTGAACCTCCGTGCGTTTCGACCGAAAGCTCCAGTTGATAAGATATTGATCATTGAAGCGGTGGACGATTTGTTCGCCTGCAAAGAGGCGATCGAGGAATTCTGGGCTGCCTGGGGAAAGCCAGAAATCTGGCGGGTCCGTCACGCGCACATCACCGGTCTCTTTTCACCGTTCCTGCTTCGAAGACAGGTTAAATGGGTGATTGCAAAGACGAAGGTTGAAAAATGAAAGTTGAAGTAGCGCTTCCAGTAGCACCGCACCTTGCGTGCAGGGTGCGAACCGATTTGGTTGAATAAAATCGTCCTCCGCACTAGGCAGTATCTGCAATGTGACTTTTCTTTTTCAACCGCCGGCCTGCCACTCGTTTTGAAATGAACGGGCTGCCATCCAGGTAAAAACGCAACGGCAACTCTGCGGCTTTCGTGATTCCGATCCGAGTTGTTGTCACAACCGGACCGCGTTCTTTACGGAACAATTCAAGCGTTGGATTGTTTGCAATCAAGAGTGGTGAGTTCGCATTGCACAGGTCACCGCCATCGAGGTCTCTTTCGATATTCATGGCCATGCAAAGTTTTCCCGGGCCATTGGTTAAGCTCCAACTTTCTTCCACCGGACGAAACTGTCGCATGATCTCTTCCCCAAAATGCACTTCCACGGCTCGCACCAGCACGGCTTCGGCGAAACCTTTCGGACGGCAAACGACGTTGAAACAAAAGTAATTTCCGTAGATGTAATAAATGTAGCCATGCCCGTGTTCGCCCCACATCGAACGATTCCTCGGAGTCTCGCCGACGGCCGCGTGACAGGCGGGATCGTTCTGGCAAAGGTACGCTTCGGTTTCCACAATCGGTCCGCCGCAGATTCCGTGCGGCGTTCGGCGGATTAGCCAATGCCCCAGGAGCGCAGGCGCGACGGCGCTGGCTGACGCTTCGTAAAAATCTTTCGGCAAGGGGACAAACTTCACTCGAAAAAAGCCAGGCTGAATCTAAATCGAATGTGTCGGCGCGGGACGGAACTGGGCATTTGCCTCCGCCTCTTGGATAAGTGACAGCGCCTTCTCGTTTTTATCTGCGATAAGCAGATGTTTCCGAAGAATCGGGTTGCGGAGTAAACGACTGAGCCGCGCCAGGACGGCAAGGTGCTGTGTCACGGTCGGCGAGATGATTAGAAAGAAGAGTTTCGTGGAATCCCCATCCAGTGCCCCGAAGTTAATTCCCTCTTGATGCCGGCCAAAGACCATGACCGGCCGTTGTACCAACCCAACGAGAGCATTGCGGGCATGGGGAATAGCCACTCCATCGCCGATGCTGGTGCTATGGAGTTGTTCCCGTTCTTTCAAAGCGCGCAGCAAAGTGCTCCGCGCCTCGGCATTCCCGGAGAGTTCCGGAATCAACCCCACCAATTCTTCAAGAACATCATCCCGGCGTGTTCCCGTTAAACGTAATTTGATTCCTCCATTGCGCAGCAGGTCAGTCAGAAAGAAAGGAGAAGACTCCAGATTCATGAGGGGAGTGTAGAAATGCTCTCCGCGGATTAGCTAGGAAAATATCAGGCCAAGGTTCATCGGACGACGGGTTGCAGCCCGGTTGAAGCAGTTTATTTTCTAGGAAGGAGATTTATGAAAGACAAACCGCAAGAGCTCAAGCAGCCGGTTCCGTTCACACCCGGAATTACCAAAGCCATGGTGCGTCAACACGCGTTGAGATTGTATCGGGATAAACTGCGTGAACATCCGCTGTCACTCGAAGATTGGGTGCTTGCAGAAAAAGACCTGGTGAACGAACGGGATTCTACAGGCATCCTGCCATCCTAGAAGGATGGCGCCCGTCCCGCGAAAACTAGCTGCCGAATTGCAGGCGTGGTTCGTCCTGCAACATTTGCTTCAGGGTAAGCCAGCCTGTCTCGTTCATTGAATAGAAAGCGTTGAGGTAAACAGCCACTTCTTCGTGTGGATATTTGGCCAGCAGTTTGTCCACAGCCTCTTTCAACTTCGCGTCTTCAACGCTGGCAGGTAAATCATCCACCACACCCTCTTTGTGCTCGATGCCCAGGCTGGTAAGAAAGTCGATCAGCATGTCGCGGTGTTGCTTGAGCAACCAACCACGAATCAAATTTGCTGCGGCAAGATCCATGCGCGGCTTCGTCAGCATGGCAATGATGTCTTTATTTCGTTCAGCGCGCGGCTTGCGTTCGAAAAAAACGGGGCGGAGCTTTCTCGCGTCGGCCACTGCGTTGACAGTGAGCTTGTAAAGGTCGCGATCGTTGTCGTAAGCGTAATCAAGAATCTGCGACGCCAAGACAGGCGACATAAAACCAAAAAGTTCGTGTGAGGTCAGCATTTTACCAAATGAATTGCCGTTAAAAGCTTCGGGCGCTTGCCGCAAAGCGGTGACATAAATGCGCAAGTCACAGCATGAAAGCAAGTCGCTTCTCGTTACCGTGGCTTGTAGCGCAGGTTTTTAACCGTTTTTAACCTGCTGTATCGCGGATTTTCAATCCGCTTGCCGTAGGATCTGTGAATGCGTGCGGCAGTTCTCACGACTTGCGGATTGAAAATTCGCGATACAGCAGACTAAAAGTCCGCGCTACGACGTTGCAAAACGGCCTGAACGTGTGCAGACGGTTTCCGGATGATCCGAAAATGGCCTGGAACGTGTGCGGACGGTTTCCGGATGATCTGAAAACGGCCTGGAACCTATCCAGACTACGTTCTGGGCGTCTCAAACTGAAAAAAACCTCATTTTTTCACAATTTGGCCGGATGACGCTCTCGGAAGATCCGTCTAAGTTTATCGCAGCAATAGAAGTTCTCAACGGCTGGCTTCTTCTCCTTCCTCGAAACAGGCCAGGATGCCTGTTCTACATTGTTTGCGGCTTCCTCTGTAGTGGATTCCATGATTTTTCCGTTTGACCCTTCGAATGGCAACCGATTACGTATCCTATTCATGTTCATGCCTGTTATGACCCGCATTGTCTTTTTACGTCGGTTTACGTGATGCTGATGATTCGCCAATCTGGCGGTTATCCTGAAACGCCGAATAACTTTGAACCTTAAACATGAAACCTTGAACTCTCTTTTTGCGTTCTTTCGCGGCTAATAAACGACTGCAACTTTTTGCTATTTACGCTGTTTGATTTGGGAGCGGGTATGAGAACACTGTGGCATCTCTGGTTGTTGATCGGGTGTGTGGGCATCCTGCTGGGCTGCGAGCCCAAGGGGGATGAATTGGCGGACCTCAAAGATGGGCAAAAACTTCACCAGGATTGCGTGCGGTTGATGGAACAATTTCCTTCCGGCGAAATCTCCAAACAAATCTGGCCACGTTCCATTCGGGAACTGAAACCAATTCGCGTCACGCGGGAACCAAACAATATTCGTATTTTAATAAAGCAGGAACGTGGCAAGTTCACGGTGGGTTACGATGTTTTTGCCAACCTGCAGTTATCGCCGCCCACGCAAGGCGTCTGGGTGCAGAAAACCAAAACCAGGGGCGTTTACATCTTCAAGCAATATTGAGCGCTGTCTCCATGAAAACGGGATTAATCAAACAACGAGGGTTCACCCTGATCGAACTACTGGTGGTGATCGCGATTATTGCGATCCTGGCGGGGATGCTTTTGCCCGCGTTATCGAAAGCCAAAAGCCGTGGCCAGCGAACCAGTTGTCTCAACAACCAGAAGCAGATGAACATCGGCAGTCAATTGTATGCCGATGACGACGACCTTCGCGCGTTCTCTGGTGTGGCGAATTTCAAGGAGGACGATTTGAACTGGCTGTTCCCGAATTACGTTCCGAGCCTCAAGGTATTCACCTGTCCCGCGACGCGGAACAAAATTGAAGATGTCCGTGAGCCGATACCGGCGATGTATCCGACCAGTGCCAGTGAGAATTGGACTGGCCAGAGTTACAGCGAACGATTGCACGGCAACAGCTTCATCATTTCCGATTTGCAACAAGTGGCGCCGGGTGGCCGGTTGGGAGATTTCGGCGGCTCGAGTTACGAAGTGTCAGGGTTCCTGAACGGCGCCTGGTCGAAAGGATTAAACAATGTGCGGAAAACTCAGAACACGGTGAGTGCTTACACCTACCAGTTGGTGGATGATTCCTATCCGGAACGCAGTATTGCCGGACAAAAGGCCAGCCCATCCGACATCTGGATTTTCTACGATGCCGACGAGCCGGGCTTCATGGATTCCACCAGACCAAACAACGATTTCCCAGATGCAGGCGATAACCACGGCGCAGACGGCGCGAACGTCGCTTTCGTGGATGGACACGTGAGCTGGGTATCACGAAAAAATTTCCTGGAAAGCTGGTGGCGCGGCACGGACGAAGATCACACCCGGGTGAGTGGGGAGTAGCCGGGGGGAAGTGTTCAGTTCCCCAGCATCCAGCATCCAGCATCCGAACGGTCAAAATATTTTCAGACCAGCCATTTCAGGCTCATTGACCATGCTCGGGAGTGCTGGTCGTTCGGGTAAGTGCGGTTGCGGTTGCGCTTCGAGAGTTCTTATTTTTTGTTCGGCCACCCGTATCAAATTTTGTAATGCGACAACAGCTGCTTCGCTCCTGAGGATCACCTGTTTTAGATTGGTTACTTGTCGGCTGGAATTTTCGAAATTTGTGGTCTCTGCATTCATCGCGCAGATCATAAATTCTTCAACGTTCTTGCAAACCGGAAAAGGTTCTGCGTCACAGGCGTAAGCAGATGTAGGGGATACTTGTTTCAACGGGGAAGCGATTTTCCGAACGATACGCTACTGAAGATGCAAAAGTGTATTGATGATCGAACTGCTCACTCGTTTAAACTTGGCTATTGAGTCGGGTTTGCTCGGGAATTAGTCTCGCGGGCATGCCGGAACCGAAAAAGCTCACTACAGTCGAATGGTTGATCATCTTCGTCGCGATCATCGGGTTTGCTTTCGACATTTATGAATTGCTGATGCTCCCGTTAATTGTTGGTCCGGCATTGCAGGAACTGCTGGGCGTAGCACCGGGGTCGGAGCTTTTTCAGGTCTGGGTGGCACGCCTTTTTTATATACCAGCTTTGGCGGGTGGTGTTTTCGGATTGCTCGGTGGTTACCTGGCCGATCGTCTCGGGCGACGCCGTGTCCTGACATGGAGCATTTTGCTTTATGCGTTCGCCGCATTTGCCGCCGGTTTTTCCACGTCGGTCGAGATGCTTCTGTTCTTTCGTTGCCTGGTTTTCATCGGGGTCTGCGTGGAGTTTGTGGCCGCGGTGGCATGGTTGGCTGAGCTCTTTCCGAATCACCAGCAGCGGGAAAGAATTCTTGGGACGACCCAGGCATTTTCGTCGATTGGCGGTCTGCTCGTTGCGGTAGCGAACGGATTGCTCATCAAGTATGCGATGGATCTACCGGCGATCAGCGTGCCTGACTGGTTACGTTTTGGAGAGATCAAGGATACGCAAGCTCCGTGGCGCTACACCTTGATGTCCGGCGTTATTCCAGCCATTCCGCTGATCATCATTCGTCCTTTTCTGCCGGAATCTCCGGCCTGGGCCGAGAAGAAAGCCAAGGGCACTCTGCGCCGTCCGAGTCTTGCCGAATTGTTTCGCCCTGAGTTGCGACGCGCCACCCTGGTGACAACCCTGATGTTTGCCTGCTCGTATGGCGCTGCCTTTGGAGCGATTCAACATATCCCGCGGATGATCCCGGGTTTGCCGGAAGTAAAGGCGCGGGCGAAAGCTGCGGTTGATGCGGCAACTGAAGGTGTTCCGGAAGGCGAGCGCGCACAAATCGCGAGACAGGTGACAGGCAGAACGAACCAGGCCGTTGCGGCGAATGTGACGAAAATACAGGAATTGGGAGGATTGTACGGACGCGCCTTAATGGCATCGCTCGTCGTGGTGTTCCTCGCTTCCGGGCGTATTCGATGGCAGGTTCTGGTGGCCTGGAGTTGGCTGGTGGCATGGCTTGTGATGGAGATTCTCGCCAAGACCGAGAGCACCATTTTCGATCATGTGAAACGTGGAGGCATTGGAATGGTGATTGGCCTTGTTGCGGGTGGGTTCGCATGGCTGATGATCGGCCAATTGCGAAAAGTGATGAAAGCAGGCGCGCGAAGTGCGATTCGCCTTTGCCAGATTCCGGGGCTTATCGTTATGCCTGTTGTTTTTGGCTACTGCGCTGTGACGAGCCTTGATTTGTTGTATGTCGGAATCTTTGTTGCTGGATTACTGACCGTAGCCCAATTCAGTTTTTGGGGAAATTATCTGCCGAAGGTTTATCCGGTTCATCTTCGCGGCACAGGAGAAAGTTTTGCGGCGAACATTGGTGGCCGGTTGATTGGAACTTCTTTTGCGTGGGTAACAGTAACGCTGGCAACCACCACGGACGTTGCCTATGCCCCAACCAAACTTGCCTACACTGCCGCAGCCGTTGGTTTTGGCGTCTATTTGGTGGGATTCATCGCGTCATTCTGGTTGCCGGAACCGAAGGAAGAATTGCCGGATTGATTCAACGGCAGAGGGACCGTCCCCGCCGATGTAACCATTCAACAGTGCAACGAGTTACTCTCCCAGGAATTCGTGTCAATTCCTGCAATTCGTGTCTATAGTTCCATAGCTATCCAGTAGGAATGGACTTAACCTCTAAAAATCGCCGCCGCGGCTTTTCGTTGATCGAACTGATGATCACGATGGCGCTCATATTGATCATGGCTGCGATGCTGGCGGGGCGGGGGAGCGGTTCACGCCAGAATCGCGATCTCGCCAAATGCGAAAAAAACCTGCAAAGCATCTTTACCGCACTGACCATCTATTCCTCCGACAATGCCGGGCGTTACCCTTTCGTCTCCAACGCAAAAACTTCCGAGGAACCGCTCAGCCTTTTGGTGCCACGCAGCACCACTGTTACCGAGATGTTCATTTGTCCCGGCACCAAAGATTCCCGGTTGCCGGAAGCGGAACCATTTGCGAAACGCCGCATCAGCTACGCCTATTACATGGGTTGGAACAAAAACGCGCCGGACCTCGCGCCGCTGGTTTCGGATCGACAGGTCAATCCCCAGCCGAAACGAGTCGGTGACAAATTGTTTTCCGGCGATGGCAAAGATCCCGGTGGCAACCACCATAAATACGGTGGCAACGTGTTGTTCAATTCGGGCGAAATCCAAACCAGCGGAACCAACGTGACAATTGATTTGTTGTTTCCGACGAATGTAGTTTTTCTGAATCCGAAATCCTAAACAACCATTATGGAAGTCAAAGTCCTCTGCGGGTGCGGTGCGAAATTCGCGTTCGATGTCGAACCGGTAAATGGCCAGATGCCGGTGGCTATCTATTGTCCGAAATGTTCGGCCGACGTCACTGCTTTTGCCAATCAAATCATTTCTGAAAAGCTTGGCGCCCCTGCGTCCGCCCAGGTTCCACGGGCCGTTCCCGTGGCGGTCATTCCCGAAGCGAAGCCGCGCCTGAAAGCTTCCGGCGCCGACGCAGTTTCTGCTGCGACTCCGGCCCAACCAGTCGGCGCTGAGGCGAATCCTGCTGCCAGCGTTTGCAATCGACACACGCGAAGCGCTGCCGCGGCCAACTGTTTTGTCTGCCAGAAACCGATCTGCTTGGAGTGCATGGGACAATTCGGTTACCTCTGCTCGATCAACTGCAAGTACCAGGCGGAACAACGCGGGATACGGATCCCCCAATATCAATTCCAGAAAACCGTGGTGGCAAATCGATGGTGGCAAAAAGTCGGTCAAATCAGCGCGGTGATTGCCTTGCTGGTCGTCCTCCTGATTTCCGGATTCATCTGGTATCTCTACTCGGGTTCCCAGCCTAAAGGATTCTATTCCCTGAAATTCTCCGAAAACAAAGCGCCGCTCCATGCGGAGTTCCTGGGTAAAAACGAACTGCTCCTGTTGTTCCCGGAGAAACTGGTGGTGCATGACATCAAAGGCAAAAAAGATGTCTGGACAGCTTCCTTCACGGAGAAGGCGGATACTTCGAATGAAGAGGACGAGCCTTCCGTGGGAACTTTCCGGCGGCCACGCTTCACCCGTTGGGGTGTTGAGCCGAAACTTTATTTGACGAAAAATCTCGCCTGGATCGCTCTCCCCAAACAAGTGCTTTCTTTTGACATCAGGACCGGCGCCAAAACACAGACGATTGATCTTCCGGGAGAAATGGCAAGTTTCAGAGCGACTGAAGAAGCTTTATTTATCACCTCCTATTCCGGGCCGCGGAAATCAGCGATGACCCGGATCGATCTCGCCTCCGGAACCGCAAAAACCCAGGAGACCGTTCCCACCCCGGTGGAACGCCAAATGTTTGCCGAGGAATTCCCCGCAGGCGTTTTGCCGACTGCCGCTTTCCTGCTGGAATCCTCACTCGCATCGGACGACGAAAAGAAGCGGGCATTGAAAACAGTTTACAGCAAATTCATTTCTGCCGGCGTCAATGCCATTGAGATGCAGGTGCGAATGGTGGAACCAAAACTGGTTTATGTCGAAGCGATGAAAAAGGCTGGCCCCTCCGCCTTGAACGCCACCACATCCGCTTCCACCAGCGCCGGGTTGGTGGCCGAAGAGATTTTCAATGACCTCAAGCGCAGCAAAACCGGCGGGGTGAAACAGGTGGATGAAAGTGTTTACCGCGTGACGTTGCGACGTCTGTTACAAGAAGCGGAGCCTTGGTCAGGCGAAGTCACCGGCCCTCCCGCAGTATTTGCGTTGAAAACCGTGGATGTGTTGGTCGGCGGAAAGATGGCCTACGTCTTCGACAAGCAGAACAAAAAGTTGTTTGAAGCCAAACTGACGTTTCCCGTCGCCGATTGGTTGATGTTTTCCGCCGGTGAATCGCCCTTCCTGGAATTGGACAAGACACTTTATTTCTTTGACCAGGGAATTCTAACCGCGTTCGAGTTGCCGACCGGGACTGTTCGCTGGCGTTTGCCGAGCGTCGGCATCACAAAAATTCAGTCCGACGGCAAAGGTCATCTTTACGTCAATTCCACCACTGCATCACCCGAAGACATTCAATATTCCGAGCAGGTCAAGATTCGGGATGTCATCAGCCCGGTTCTGCTGAAGGTTGAGGCGAAAAGCGGCAAAACCTTGTGGCGCAGTTCCAACCTCATGGATTGCGAGCTCTCCGGGAAATATGTCTATGCCATGAACCTGCAAATTGGGGGTGGCATTGGCCTGGCCCAGGGCTTGAGCGACGCGCTCGGTTCCTACTCGCCGTCATCACCTGGTGCGGAGCATTTCCGCATTTTCCGAGTGGATCCCGGCACCGGAAAACGGACCTGGCAATATTACCACAACTCTACGCCCTACGAGATCGACTTCGAAGCCAACCGCATCCTGCTCCGCCTCGAAAACGAGGTGCGAATCTTGAAATACATGACGTTTTGATCACCCGCAGGGGTGGGGGCAGTTATCCCCACAAAAGGATTGGAATATCACTGAGACAACAATGCGGATTGAGCTCCGTTGGAAATTCTCCGCGCCCCAATGGGGAGCGATATTCGAAGCAAAAACCTGGTTTTGGGCGCAAAATGACAAAAAAAGGGATTTTTGACACCCAACACACCTTGCTGAAGGTCAAAAAAGGCTTTTTGCGACCCCCGCAAGGTTTGCGAACAGTCAAAAAAGGGATTTTGGGGAGTGCGCAAAGCTTGCGGACAGTCAAAAAACCCTTTTTCGACACCCAACAAAGCTTGCGGAGTGTCAAAAAAGGCTTTTTGCGACCCTCGCAAGGTTTGCGGACAGTCAAAAAAGGGATTTTGAGGAGTGCGCAAAGCTTGCTGACAGTCAAAAAACCCTTT